>CAISIP010000301.1 GCA_903885415.1 uncultured beta proteobacterium | reverse complement strand
CAGACCTCAACCTCGGTGGCGCTGGGCAAGTCCATCGCCGCGATCACCCGCGCCAGGCGTTTCAGGTTGTCGGCGTAATCGGTGATCACAAGGCTGTTGTTGCCCGGGTTGACGTTGATCGTGTTGTTGGGGCTGATCAGCGGCCGCAGCACCGCGACCAGGTTGTTGGCGTTCTCGTGGTCAAGCCGGAATATGCGGGTGAGGATGCGATTACCGCCCGGGTTGTCGGCGTCGATCGCCACCTCGGTACCCTGCAGCTTGCCCTCCGCCTCTGGCAGCACCTTACTGAGCCCGGCCGTCTCGACGACGGTGAAACCCTGCAGCCGCAGCGCAGCCAGAAACTGCTCGTAGGCAGCGTCGGCCGCAACCGGCTTTTCGCTGGAGAGGTTGATCGTCCCCTTGACGCGCGGGTCCACCACCATGGTGCGCCCGGTGATGATTCCCATGGTGCGCGCCACCCCTTCAATATCGGCGCCGACAAAATTGAGCGTGATCGGAGCGCCAGGCTTTTGGGCCCATGCGGCCATGGCGCACAACGCCAGCAACCCGAGGCACAGCGCGCGCAAAGGCAAAGCGACGAGACGGAAAATAGTCATGGTGAAACCCGGATCAACAAAGCAGTGGCATACACAGCGGGCCCTTCAGCCCAGAGAAATGATCGACTTGGCTGCCTGGCGGCGGCCGACCATATTGAGCAAATTACCCAAAGCCGCTTCGGTACCAGGGCTGGCGCTGGCCTCGCCCCTGAAGGTCCAGCGAGCACCGCTCCACTGTCCGGTGCCGCTAAGTTGCAGGCTGCCTTCAAGGGTTTGCAATTGCAGCGTCAGCGCACCCGCCGGCGCCGCTGCGCGCACCTCCAGGCGGTAGCTGCCGATCGGCCTGAGCGTCGACAGCCGCGTCGCTATGGCCACCGCGTCGACCCTTGCGCTTCCCACCATACGGATGCGCCCCTCGGCCGATTCTAGCGAGACGCCGCTAAAGTCCAGCATCAGGTGGCCCTCGGGCTGCACCGTGTTCCACGGAGCGCCGAGTCCGGCGAGCAGGGCCGCCGGCCATTGCGACTGGCCGTCGGCTATGCGCAGCCTAAAGCCGCGCCAGGCCGGCTCCAGGGCTAAGGCGATCGGCTCCTTGGTGCAGCAGTCGGCGCGCAGCTGCAATTGCAGGCCCTTCCAATCCGGCTGCAGTTGCCATTGCACCCGACCCGGCAACGCCAGCGCGTCGTGGCTGCCTTCGCCACCGGTCAGCACCAGTCGGGCGCTGGCGTGCCAGAGCGACCCGCGCGCATCCTGCAGCTGCAACTGGTTGGCGGTGGCCGCAGCCAGCGCTTCGGCCAGCCAGGCAGCAGGCGCAAACAGCACCAGCCCGCAAATCAGGCCGGCAAGTACACCGGCGCCGGCCCAGCGCCCGATCATGGAGCGGACTGCAGGTTGAGCACGATGCTGCCGTCCCATCCGGTCGCGCTGCGGCTCAGGCGGGCCTGCGCGGGAACCATGCGGGCGCTGACCCGGGCCAGCTCGAGCCATTGCGCCAGCGACTCGGGCGCTGCGCCTTTGAATGTGACGGTCACCCGCTCGCCCACAACACGCAACTCGGCGCTGGTCCCCAGGCACTGGCGGACCGAAGCCTCCAGCGCCCGCAGCGCTTCGTCGCGCGCCATAGGCTGGCGCTCCTGCATCCGCTTGGCCTCGGCGGCTGCGCGCTGCATCGCATGCCACTGGGTATCGAGCCGTTCGAGTTGCGCAGGCGCTGCCTGCAGTACCGACAGCGCTGGCGCAATCGACAGCAGCCACAGCGCCGCGGCCAGCAGCAGCACCCCTGCGAATGCCAGCAACTGGCGCTCCCGGGCGTCCCGTGCGGCCAAGGCCTTGTAAAAAGTCTGCTTCAGACTCATGGCGCCAGCCCCGCCCGCAGAACCAGTCGCTCGCCGTCAGCCCGAACGCCGTAGCCCAGCACGGATAGTCTGGCACTCAGCGACGCCATCTGTTGCGCGCTCAGCGCCAGCCCCTTGACGACGGTTTCGCCAACCGCGTACTCGATCGCCGTCGGACCCGTTCCTGGCGCCACCGCCGAGCCGATGAGCGCCAGCATCGGCTCCAGGTCGCGATCCGTCAGTGCGCCGCTGGCCTGGCGCAGCAGTGCCAATTCCCGCTCCATTTGGACCGGCGCGTCGATGATGGTCTTGACCCTGGGAAAGGTCCGACTCAGCAGTTGCCGGATCTCGCCGCGTCTGGCTTGCAGCGCCGCCTCCTGGCGCCAGGCCCAGGCATTGAGACCGACCAGATTGGCCAGCAGCAGCAGCAGCAGGCCCCAGCGCATCGGCCTCCAAGCGGCTGCGTACGCCAACTGCCGCCAGAGCTTTGCGCCGCGCCTGGCCATGCGCCCGCCGCTGGAAATAGCCAGGTCGAACTGCGCCAGCTCCCAGTCGCTCTGGCTGCTCGCCAGCAGGCGCTGCGCACGCAGTTGCATGAGCGCCGGACGGCCCAGGATCTGCTCTGCGAGCTCGGCGACAGCGGGCTCGGCGATGAGCACGGCAGCTGCGAGGTCCGCGTCGGCCTGCCCGAGCAGCGCGGCCGCGCAGGTCAGCGGCACGCAGACTACCGTACCCGACTGCACCAACGTCAGCCAGGCGCCCTGCGCGGTCCCGGTCACCACCATGCGCGCGGGCTCATCGACGCCGCTCGGGGCGAATTCCGCAAGCACTCGGGAAGCCGGTCGCCCACCCGCCTCAAAGAATTGCAAGGCGGCGCGCAACCAGTGCTTGTCGCAGGCCGCCACGCAGGCCCGCCCCTCGCTTGCTCGCTCCGGTCCTATCGCCAGCGCAAGCTGCTGCGGTTCGTCCAGCAGCCGATCTTCCAGCGCACCTTCGAGCGCCGCGCGAAGCCGCGCTGCCGACACGGGCGGCAACTTGACCACATGCCACGACAGCGCCTGTGCAGGTACCAACAAAATCAGCGTATCGGCACGCGGCAGCAGGCTCAGCACCGCGCTTCCGTGTGCGGCGATGGAGCGCCCATCCCCCGACAACACATAGCCCAATTCGGTGCTCAGCGTCAGGCTTTGCAACGGCAGGGCAACGCTGAGAATCGTCATGCGGCAATTGTAGGGGGGGCATTTGACGCAGCCATCGACGCAGCCGTCGGCCGCGCTGCCATCAGGGCGTCGTCGGGCCCAGCCAGCCTGGCTCCAGGGCGGTGCGCTCGCGCCACAGCGTGCTCACTTCGACACCGTCTCGCTGCACCAGCGAGCGCTCCTCAACCACCGTGTGCTCCATGCGCAGACGGCCGCGCACCTCAAAGTAACGCGTAGCCACACCGACCCGCGCCGG
This sequence comes from uncultured beta proteobacterium, assembly GCA_903885415.1. Classification (GTDB taxonomy): domain Bacteria; phylum Pseudomonadota; class Gammaproteobacteria; order Burkholderiales; family Burkholderiaceae_C; genus CAISIP01. The sequence goes on along the minus strand of CAISIP010000301.1, from coordinate 5,558 downwards.
ATCCAGCGGCGCCGAGCCAGCAGCGAGCGCGCGCGCCGCATCGCCCAATGTCATAAAGGGCGCCCGTTCGCGCTCGGCCAGCAGGCGCCTGGCGCCGTCGAGTTCCAGGCCGTCAATGCTCGCGCTGATAGCCGGCGCTCCGGCAGTGTTGAGGTTCAAGGTGGTTCGGGTCGGCAACAACGTGATATGCGGCGCCAGAATCTGCAAGCTGGCTTGCGACAGTCCCAGCCAGGGCAGTTGTTCGACCCGGCGCGGCAACAGGGCTATCGGTTCGGCGGGTCCGGCCGCCAGACGCGGGTCCAGCGACAGGCGCAGATTGGTTGCCAGCCGCTCGAGCTCGACGGTATCGACACCGAGCAGGCTGAACAGTCGGCCAAAGGCCTGCATATCGGGCTCGGACAATTTGCCCTCGACGACCAGGTTCATCAAATTCATGCGCGACTGCGCGTCGCTGATCTGACCCGATAGAAAGACTTCGGTGGCCGAGTCGCTGTGGTCGCGGTCGATCGCCAGAAAGGTCGACAGGCGCGACTCGGCAAGCGCGACGCTCCAGGGCTCCGCCAGGTGGTCGCCGCCGCCGCCCCGCGCGTCCTCGCGCAATATGAGCCGCGCCCAGTCCAGTGCGCCACTCAATAGCCAGAAGGCCTGCACACGGTCGCGCTCGCTCGCCTCGACCTCGACGTTGCGCCACTGACGCCACAGGCCAGCAGCCGCCAGCGTGGCGGCCAGCACCACCGTCATCATCGCCATCAGCAGCGCCGCGCCGCGCTGGTGCGCCGCGGCGCCATGGGGTCGGAATCTCCCGCCCATCAGGACTTCCCTGCGGCGGGGCGGGCCCAGTCGCGCGTGAGTTTTCCGCTCAAGGTCTGGCCGCCCGATAGGGTGAGAACCAACCGCACCCCGTCGGGAAGCGCCGCTTGCCCGCTCGCCGGAGCCGACTGCTCGCCGACGGCGGTGGAGAGCGCGTTGGTCCAAGCGTTGTTGCGGAAGTAGTACACCTGCCAATCGTCGACCGCCACGACGGCCACCTGCTGCTGGCGCAGGACGTCGCTCGGGTTCTGCCCCCACAACGCCGCCTGTTGCCAAGCGGCCTGCAACTCGGCGCGCTCGCGCAGTGGCCCCGACTGCCAGCGCAGCCACTGACGTTTTCCGTCCACCATTGCAGCGCCCCAGGCGACCACGCGCACGCTTCCCGCCTCGGCCGCACCCGCAGCAGAGGCGGTGCCGTCGTAACGATAGACACGGGTGATGCGCAGCACACGGCCGTCAAAGTCCAGCCCACCCAGGGCCGGCATTTGCGTCAAGGCGTCCAGATCCGTTCCCCACTGCGCCAGTCCGGCTTGTAACGCCATCACGTCGTCACTGTGCACCCGGGTCTGCTCCTGCGCCCGGGCCATCGCGTCGAGTCCGCGCCAGGCCATCACCGCCAGCAGTGCCATCGCAGCCAGTGCAACCAACAGTTCGACCAGCGTGAAGCCGGCGCTGTCACAAGGCGCGGGCGTGGGCTTGCGGCTCACGGGAAGTTGCCCACGATCGTCGACAGCCGCAAGACGGTGAATGCCCCGTCCTGCAGGCGGGCGTCCACCCGTCTGAAATTCGGGTTGGGAGTTGGCTGCACGCTGAGCCTTCCGTCGAGCGCCCTGCCCGCCTCCTCGCAGGTGAAACTGGATTCCCCGACCGCAGGGAACTGGCGCGACAGGCGCAGGCCCACCAGCTTGTTTTGGGCACACAGCTGCGCCACCAGCAGATCCGATTGCCGCTGCGCATTGGTGGTCAGCGCCATGGTTGCCTGCAGCCCCGCGACCAGCGCGAGCGCGACAATGGCGAGCGCCACCAGTACCTCGATCAGCGTGAAGCCGCGCACGCGGGCTGTCATGGGTCCGGTGTCCGGTCAGCGGACTGCGCAGCAAAGGGGCGCAGTCCGTCGCTGGCGATGCGCACACTGCCACGACCGTTGCGCAGCAGCAGTGACTGGCGCCCGATGATCGGCTCGGGTCCCAGGCTCAGCGATGCGCCGTCTGGCGCGCTGGTCTGTGCCGACAGCCAGGGAACGATCGGGTCCTTGTCGGGGTCATCGCTGGCCGGCGCCGACAATTCGGCGGCAATCGGCTTTACCAGTCCGACAAATTCGAAGCCCCGCTCGGTCGAACGCCAAACCACCGGCAGACCGCTAGAGCGCGACTGTGCACGGGCCGACTCCAGCATCGCCATCAGCCGCTGCGCTTCGCGCTCCAGTTGGCTCTGGCCGTCGTCGCGCACGGCAAGACTGACTCCGACACCGACCATCGCGATGATGGCCACCACCAGCAGCAGTTCCACCAGGGTAAAGCCGGCCCCAGCCGGCAGGCGGCTATTGCCAGGACCCGACATCGGCGTTCTTGCCCTCGCCGCCGGGCTGGCCATCGGCGCCCAAGGACAGGACGTCGATCTCGCCTTTGATGCCCGGGTTCAGATACTGATAAGGGTTACCCCAGGGATCGTTGGGCAACTTCTCCAGGTAGGGCTTCCAGTTCGGCGCATCGGGCCCGCTGCTTGGCTTGGCGATCAACGCCGACAGTCCCTGCTCCGCGCTCGGGTAGCGCTGGTTGTCGAGCCGGTAGAGCTTGAGCGCCTGCATCAGGTTGTTGACATCGGTCTTGGCCGCCATGGCCCGCGCGTCATCGGCACGCTCCATCACATTGGGAACGATCAGCGCAGCCAAGACGCCGATGATGACCAGCACCACCATCAACTCGATCAGGGTAAAGCCGCGCTGAAGGGCTGCGCTGGCGCGCTGCCTGGCCTGGGTGAAACGGTGGTGCATGCTGGCTTTCCCTGGTTGGATTCTTGCGTCGGCTGGCGCCTCGCCAATTGTCCTGCAGCGGGCGCTGAATGATAATCGGCTATGCGTGGAAAGTGGCTCGTACGAATCCTGACCCTGGCAGTGTGGTCCACGCTGGGACTGTCGCTCAGTTTCTGGACGCTGAAACTCACCAGTGCTACCACGCCATCGGTTTCGGTCAGCCCGATCGCCAGTACCAGCCCGTCCGCCGCACCGGCAGACCTGGCGCGGGCGTTCGGCCCGCCCAACCCGGTAGGCACGGCGCCACAGGCAGCAGCAGCGGTGGCCAGCACACCCGCCACCGGCGCGCGCTTTACGCTGGTGGGGGTGGTCGCGACGCCGGCGCAATCGGGCGTCGCGCTGATCTCCATTGAAGGCAAGCCGGCCCGCCCCTACCCGGTCGGAAGCCGGATTGAAGACGCCTACACGGTCAAGAGCGTAGGCCCGCGTTGGGCCAAGCTGGTGCCTGCGTCCAAAGCCAGCAGCACCATCACGCTGGACCTGCCCAAATCCGCCGATGCCAGCCGGACCCCGCCGGCGGCAGCGCAGGCCCCGCAGAACCCGAAACCCGAGGGCTAGGGCCGGCCGTGGCAACCTGCCTGTTCGCCACATGCCGGCGGTCGGCCCCCCGCTCGGGTGGCTGCAGCTTGCTGCTGTGGATGGATGCGCAGGCCCTGAAGGCGCTTGCCCTGCTGGTGGCCGGATGGATGGCACTGCCTTGCGCACCGGCATTTGGCTGGAGCAACCACAGCGTGGCCTCCTATCGTGCCTTCGAAGCAATGCCCGAGGTGGCTGGCGCGGCGCCGGTGCGTGCAGAGCCGCTGGAGGCGTTTTTGAAAGACCAGGAACGCGCCATCGAAACCCTGCTGGCGCGCCAGGAAGTCTGGGCACGCGCCACCATCGCAGCCTATGCGCCGCGCCCGGATGGACTCGCATTCAAAGCCATGGCTGGGCGCAGCGACGCCGAGCGCCGGCAGGCTTTTCTCATGGCCTTGCGCGTGTCGCCCGACAGCAAATTCGCCCTGTACCTGCAACCCGACCCGCAGGCCCGACTAGCAGCCGCAACGGTTCTTCCCCATAGCGCGGTCAACGCACTGCCCGAGCAAGCCCACTCCAGCTACCGATTCATCGCCATCGCGGCGGGCGAGCGGGTCAGCGCGCTGGCGGTGCTGGCATCGGCGACGGACGAGCCCGATTACGGGTTGGACATCAACCTGTGGCAAGACAGTCCGTCGCCATCGGCAAAGGTCTACGGTTTCGGCCCCATCCCCTTTGGCAACCCAGCACTTTATTTCGCCACGCAGGCGCCTTTTCACATGGGTTTTTACCACCAGGCCTGGTTGATTTCCAAGGCGGCCCCGTTCATCCAGCGCACCTTTCCACTGCTGCGCGTGCACCAGTACAGTGGCCTGGCGGCGCTCGCCTTTCAAAGCGGCCACACCTACTGGGGCTGGCGCTTCGCCGGGTTGGCGCTGCACTATGTGCAGGACCTGACGCAGCCCTACCATGCCAGCCTGGCGCCCGGCGACTCCACCTGGACGATGCTCAGCGCCAATGCGATGGCGATGGCCGGCTGGCCCCGGCGCAAGGAGCAGCTCATCGTCCTGCTTTCAAACCGCCACCTTGCGCTGGAGAAATACCAGAACCAGACGCTTCTAAACGACGCGCGCTCCGGACAGGACAGCGCCGCCCAGCTGGCCCTGCGCTCCGCCACCAGGGACGCCGCCTACCCAGCCTGGGACGCGCTCTATGCGCGCGACGTGGTGGCGCGCGAGGCCTATGCAGCCGGCGCTGCGCTGGCTTCGGCCATCGTCGCGGCGATGCCGGCGCGGCTGGTATCCGACCCCGACTTTGACTTCGGCGTCCGAGAAGCGGAGATCGACCTGGTCGCCGAAATGCAGCGGCAGGACCCGACCCGGATCGGCGAACTCGACCGCATGCTCGCCGATCTGCTGGGGCGATTTGGCGCCCACAGCCGCAACGCGATTCGTGGCATTCTCAAAGCAGCAGCCAGACCCTGAACCGCCTCGGTGCAGGGCATCCGGGCTGGGCCCCGGTTTCAGTCCCGCCCGCCCCAGTAAATCATCGCGTCGCGCCCGTCTACCAGCAGATCCACGCTGGCGCCCACCGGCAGCAGCACCTTGGTCGGTACATGGCCGAAAGGAAGGTTGCCCAGCACCGGAACTTTGATCTGGCTGCGGATCCAGTCGACCGCAGTCTGTAGCCGGTAACCCCTGTCGTGGGGCGCGAGTTGGTAGCCAGTGAACTGCCCCAGCACGATCGCCTTCTGTCCGGCGAGCACGCCGGCGTGCAACAACTGGCTGAGCATGCGCTCGACCCGGTAAGGGTGCTCAGCAACGTCCTCAAGCACCAACACGCCGCCGCGCACCTGCGGAAAGTAGGGCGTTCCCATCAGCGAGCACAGCACGCACAGGTTCCCGCCCCACAGCGTCGCGTTGCGCACCGACCTGGGTTCACTGGGCGCCGACAGCGAATCCCCTGCGCCTTCGGCGCTGGCCCTGGGCGCTTTGGGCGGGCGCACTGCGGGAAGCCGCCAACCGGCGCCCTCGCCCTGACCGAGCAGCAGATCGTCAAAGCAGGACTGCATGATCTCGTCGGGCGCATCGAGCACGCCAAAGTCCGCCTCGACTGCAGGCCCCATCCAGCTCACGGCACCGGTTTTCGCCAGCAAAGCGCTCTGCAATGCCGTGAAGTCGCTGAGCCCGACGAACTGGGT
>CAISIP010000300.1 GCA_903885415.1 uncultured beta proteobacterium | reverse complement strand
GCGCAGCGCTGACAAACGGCTGCTGCGCACGCTCGACCACCACGTCGAGCAGGGGATAGATGCCCTGGCCCAGCCCCAACTCCTTGAGCTTGTCGATGGTCGCCAACGAATGGCCCGTTTGCAGCAGCTTGAGCATCTCGTCGAACAGCCGGCTTTGCGGAACGTCGGCCAACAGCGCCCTCATCTTTACCAGCGGCGCCGCTGTCTTGGCCTCCAGGCTGAAGCCCAGCGCCTTGAGCTTGGCGGAGAAGCGCACCGCGCGGATGATGCGCACCGGGTCCTCGCGGTAGCGCAGCGCCGGGTCGCCAATCATGCGCAGCGTGCGCTTGGCAGAATCCTTGATGCCACCGTGGTAGTCGACGACGATCTGTGTCTGCGGGTCGTAGTACATCGCGTTGATGGTGAAGTCGCGCCGCGCCGCGTCCTCCTCCTGCGGGCCCCAAACGTTGTCGCGCAATACCCGTCCGGTGGCGTCCACCGCGTGCTTCATGCCAGCGAGTTCGCTTTTGCTGGTGCGCTCGTTGCCTGCCACCTGCTCGGCCGCGGCATTGTCCAAATAGGCGCGAAAGGTCGACACCTCGATCACCTCGTGTTCGCGGCCACGGCCAAACACCACATGAACGATACGAAAACGCCGCCCGATGATGAAGGCGCGCCGAAAAAGGCCCTTGACCTGCTCGGGCGTCGCATTGGTCGCCACGTCGAAGTCCTTTGGACGCAGCCCGACCAGCAGGTCGCGCACCGCGCCGCCGACCACATAGGCTTCGAATCCGGCCTGCTGCAAGGTGCGGACCACCGTAACCGCGCGCTCGTCGACCATCTTGGGGTCGATGCCGTGCTCGCTGGCCGGTACCTCATGGCGCTTGCCGAATTTTGGCTTTGCGCCGCTTGCGGGGCTTTTACCCAGCAGTTTGTCGATGAAGTTCTTGATCATGGTTACTTTGGAAACAGGTCCAGTATGCGCCATCCGCGTTCAAGCGCTGTTTGTCGCAAAGGGTCGTCGGGATTGGTCGCCACCGGCTCGTCGGCACGCTCGAGCAGCGGAAGGTCGTTGATCGAGTCGGAATAGAAGCAGACATGCACCTCATCACGGCGCAAGTTGCGCCGCTGCAGCCACTGGCCAAAGCGCAGCACCTTGCCCTCGCGGGTAGACGGCACTCCGGCTATCGCGCCGGTATACCAGCCGCTGCTGCCGGGTCGGGTATCGCGCTCGAGCTCGACCGCCATCAGATCCTCTACGCCAAAGGCGCTGGCTATCGGCCGGGTGACGAATTCATTGGTCGCGGTAATGATGGCGACCTGGTCGCCGGCACGCTGGTGCGCGCGCACCAGGTCCAGCGCCTCGGCCCGTATCGCCGGACGGATCACCTGATCCATGAACTCGCGGTGTGCAGCCGCCGCCCGGGCCTCGCCCTGCGCGCACAACGCCTCGGTGGCGAATCGCACATAGGCATGGATATCGAGCGTACCGGCCTGGTACTGCGCGTAAAACGCGTCGTTGCGCCGGCCAAACAGCACCGGGTCGGTCCATCCGATGCGGGTCGTGAACACGCCCCAGGCATGGTCCGAGTCAATCGGCAGCAGCGTGTGGTCAAGGTCGAACAGCGCGACCCGCAACGGTGGACTGCCGCTGGAGCGCGCAGGCGCGAGGGCAACTTGCGCTGGGCTCAGCGGGGGGTGGCGCGTCGCCATCCGGTCTCAGGCTCCGTCCATCATCGCGCGAATCAGCGGGATTGTGACCGCGCGCTTGGTCTGCAATGCGTAAGCGTCGATCAGGTCGAGTAATTCCATCAGACTGCCCAGGTCGCGGCTGAAGCGGCTGAGCATGAAGTCCATCACTTCGTCGCCCAGAAACACGCCCCGCGCGTCCGCCGCCTGGCGCAGTACCGCGCGGCGCTCGGTCTCGCTGAGCAGCGCCAGCGCATACACATGGCCCCATCCAAGACGACTGCGCAAGTCGTCGCGCAACGGCAGTTCGGCCGGCGGCAACCCGCCAGCACCCAGCACCCAGCGTTGGTGCGTCTGGGCATTAACAAACCAATTGAAGGCCGCCTGCTGCTGCACCGCCGTGTAGAGGTGCACATCGTCGAACAGCACCGCAGCCCAGGATTCGGAAAAAGCCTCTGGCTCGGCCATGGCGGCGTCCATCCAACCAACCGCTGCGCCCTGCGCGCAAAGCGCCTCGCGCACCGCCTCGAGCAGGTGGGTCTTGCCGCTGCCCGTCGGCCCCCACAGGTAGGTTGGCACCGGCGAGCGGTTCGCCGTCTGGCTGCCAGCGCCCACCCAAACAGACAGATGGCGCAGCACGGCCTCGTTGGGGAACCTGCCCTTCACGCGCGCTAGGTACGTCTTCTGTGTCTCTCCGTTGAGGATTTGTCTGCTCACACGGGCAGCAGCGTCGTGGGAGGTGGCGAGGACCACGATGCCG
>CAISIP010000299.1 GCA_903885415.1 uncultured beta proteobacterium | reverse complement strand
GCCGTCGCCCATGAAGTCCGCTGGAGCGCCTGCCGGTGCCCTGGTGGTGCGGGTCGACCAGTTCCAGATGTTTTCCGACTATGCGCGTGCGCTTTCCGCGCTGGGCGTCGTGCGTGCCGTCTTTTTGCCATCGCAACTGGGGAGCGCCCATGCCTTTGCGGAGCACCATGCGCGCGCCCGGCCGCTAAGGTCCAAGCGCGCTCATGGCGGGCACGAGAGCGACACCGTGGCCGGCCTGGCGCTAGCGGCAGCCTGAGCCATGCGAGCCGCTCACGCCCCGAGCACCATGGCCGCGCCAGCGCGCCAGCGGCTGCGCCATCGGCCCCGCGCGGACGAAGCCGGCGAGCCGGCCGAGCGCGACTTTTTTTGCATTCCCCGGCTGGCGCTCGAAGCGCTGCTCGACGCCAAGGCCACAGCCTATGAAATTTGCACCTATCTGGCGCTGGCCCGCCATGTGGACGACTATGGGCGCCACGCCTATGCCAGCGTCGGATCGGTGAACCGGTGGATTGGCGCGAGCCGGGTCGGCGGCGGTCCGGTCGAAGGCGCCATCGCGCGACTGAAGACGATCTGCGCGCCAGGAAAGGGCCCGATCCTGTTTGACCGCGAAGGCTGGCAGATGCATGGGGGCGTTTCTTCCAGTGGATTTGAATGCCATCCGATGGAGCCTCTGTTTGTCTTGCCCGCCTTCGACGAAGCGCCCGATGTGCCGTTGCGCTTTGACGTTGAGTTGGTAGACGGCAGCAGCGACTTTGCCAGGCCACTGCGCGCGCTGAAGGACTGCGGTGGCGTCGCAGCACGCTTGCTGATCGCCATGCATGCTGCTGACGATGCGGCGGTCTGGGGCGGTGTGCGCCCGGTCGGCCGCGATGCCGGGCCTTGGCGCCGCTACCAGCCCATGGACAAAGGGGTCACGCTGCGCGGTGGCGGCCGCTTGATACGCGCGCGACCCGAGTTCGACATCGCCGCCATCGACGAGCGCATCAGCGACGGCGATGCCCACGCCTACTTTGAGGCCTTGCGCGTTCTGCGTTCGGTCGGACTGGTTCATGAGAAGGTACTGGTGCTCAACCGCGATGCGGTCAGGACCCCGCTGGATGGCGGCGCCGAATACGATGCGATCGCGCACGACGCCGAGCCGCTGTACGAACTCGAGCGCTCGCTGGCTGGCGCCGAGAACGGCCGCGCGACCTGGGCCGCGATCGTTCCCGACGGGCGTGCCGCGATGATCGCCGGCATCTACCGGCTGCGCTTTGGCGCCGCTGCACAGCCGGGGCTGCGCGCTCCTTTGGCGAGCTAGCGTTTGCGCAGGCCGAGCCAGAGGACGCTGCCCACCACCAAGCTTGCGCCCGCGAGTTGCACCGGCGCTATGGCCTGGTCGAGTATCAGCCAGGCGAGTACCAGCGCCCACACCGGTTCAACGTTCATGATCGCCGAGTTGCCCGACACGCCAAGCCGCGGCAGCACGGTGAATAGGATGGTGATCCCGGTTCCGTAGAGAAAGGTAAGCGTGGCCAGACCCCACCAACCGATGGCCGCCTGCGGCCATTGCGGACCTCCCTGGAAGGCCATGATCAGCAGCGCGATCGCGCCGGCGATGGCCATGCTGCTGATGGTGCGCAGCCGGCCGTCGAGGCCCGGCGTTTCGTGTTCGGTCCATACCAGCGCCAGCCCAAACAGGGCCGCGGCAGCAACTGCAAATGCGACACCCGCTCCGATCTGGTCCCACTGCGCAGCCGAACCCAGCCCGGACGCAGCGCCGAGCACATCGAGCGCCAGCGCGAGTCCGATCAGGATCACCGGCATCGCCAGCAGCAAGGCGCGCTCGGGTGCGCGGCGGTAGAGCATGCGGTCCCACAATGCGGTCCACAGCGGGTAGGTGTTGAAGGCCAGCAGCGCCAGCGCGACCGGAAGGCGCGCCACCGCCGAGTAAAGGCATTGGCTCTGCAGACCAATCGCCAGGCCGATCAGCGGCAGCGCGCGCCTGTGCTGTGCCGTCAGTGCGATGGGTACCCGTTGCGCTAGCACCAGCGACGCGACCGCCAGCGCAGTGACCAGACTGCGGCAGGCGACGGCCGTCGCCACATCGAGTCCGCTGCCGAAAGCCAGTCGTGCCGCGACATGGTTGGCACCCATCATCAGCGCGATCAGCGACAGGGTCAAAAAACCGGTGAGATTGGGCGCGCGCGCAGCTTGCATGGGGTGGTCTCGCAGGGGTTTGGCGCCAGCGTCGATCCGGTCGGCCTATGGCAGCGATTATGCGGACACTGGCGCCGGCTCAAGGTCGCGCGTCGAGTGCCTTTACACGCGGTACCGCCGGCCAGACCGCCGCGCGTTGGAGATCGCCCGCAAAACCGCAGCCACATTGCATTTTCAGTGGCGCTTCGCTTTATGGCATGAAACCTGCTGGCGCTTGGCAGGTCGGCTTGAAAGTGTTTTATGGCGAGGATGCAGTTCAATCAATTTATGCGGGCGGCGCGTGCTTGCGCGCAGGAGATGCACGCCAGTGCCTCGATGATTTCGTCCGAATTGCCACGGGTCGATGCCTCGCATCTGCAGCGCGTCGACATCGCGCGGGTCTGCGCGGCGCTCAACGATGCCAGCAGCCAGGTCGCCGACGCGCTGCTCCAAAGGACCGGGCCGCTGCCAGCGTCGGTCCGGTCGCAGGTGCGGGTGGAGGGAATTGTCAGCTGGCTTGCCGCGCAGTTGCCGATGCTCCAACGGCTGCTGCGATCGATGCGCCTGGCGCGCGAGGCCGATGCGCGCACCGACAAAGCCTATGCCCTGGTGTCGACGCTGACGACCGGCGTGCTGCAACCATTTGTGCATGCCTGGGACGCCGCCGAATGCTACCGTAAGGCGGTCCTGGCCGCGGAGCGCACGCGGGCGATGGCGGCGAGTCGCAGGTCCTCGTGCTGGCGTCCGCGCAGCCATCTCAAGAGGCGGGCCTCGCGGCGCGACTAGCAACGGCCGTGGGGCTTTGGGGCCGCTGGTGATCGCTTAAGATCCGCGCAGGCGAGCCGACTTTTTTGGCGCGCCGCTCCCATGCCAGCCAACCTGAACACCTTGCGCCATCCGACGCGACCGAGCGCTTGGCTGCGTGCGCCTGTGGTGCTGCTCGCAGCCTGGCTCGCGGCCTGCGCGAGCCCGCCTGTCAGCGCCCCGACGGCGCCGCCACCGTC
>CAISIP010000298.1 GCA_903885415.1 uncultured beta proteobacterium | reverse complement strand
ATGCGTGCGATGGTGTCCGATCCGCCGCCCGCCGTGAATGGCGAAATAATGCGAACCGGCCGGTTGGGCCAGTCCTGCGCATGGGACGCGCCGACGCAGGCCATCATGAAAAATGCCGCTAGCCTAGTGGTTAAAAAATTCATCAAATGCCTCCGGGCTGCCGCAGGCAGCCCCGCAGGAATTTTAGTGCGCGCACGCTGCGCGGGAGCCAGACTTGGCAGAATGACTCGCTTGCCGGCGCTGCAGTTGTCGCCTTCGCACATTGTCCGAGGCTGTGCAATTTACCCGTTATATTAGCGCCGGTATCAAGTGGCATCGTGGCGACCGCTGTCGGCGCCGAGTGCCTGTCCTGCGGGGAAAATATGCGATGGCTATGATCATGAGTGCAGTCTCCAGACTGCTGGCCCGACTGGCGGCTTTGCTGTTGCTGGCGGGCTTTGCCGGGGTGGCCGCCCAATCCTGGCCATCGCGACCGGTCACGCTGATCGTCTCGCAGGCGCCTGGCACCGCACCGGATTTCATTGCCAGAACCCTCTCTGTGCGGATGGGCGAGCGGCTGAAGGTCGGCGTGGTCGTCGATAACCGCGGTGGTGCGAGCGGCAACATCGGGGCCGAATACGTGGCCAAGGCGGCGCCCGATGGTTACACGCTTTATCTGGCTCCTTCGTCGTTCATCATGGGCAGTACGATTAGCCGCAACCCGCGCTTCGATCCGATCAAGAGTTTTGCCTCCGTGCTGCCGCTGGCCGATGGCCTGCAGTGCCTGGTTGTGAGTGGCACGTCCCCGATCCGATCGGTCAAGGAGTTGGTGGCGCGCGCCAAGGCGAGTCCGGCGAAACTCTTTTATGCGACGCCGGGAAATGGTACTGCGCACCATTTCATCATGGAGCAATTCAAGATGGAGGCCGGCATGGATCTGGTGCATGTCCCATACAAGGGTTTGCCTGGCGCCATCGTCGACCTGATTGCCGGCAGGGTGGACGTGATGATGATGACGACTGCGGCGGCGGCGGCGCATGTTCAAAGCGGCCAGTTGCGGATGCTGGCCGTGGTCAGCCCAAGTCGCTCTCCCTTGTCGCCCGACATGCCGACGCTGGCAGAGCAGGGCTATCCGCATGTGCGCGGCGCGAGTTGGTATGGACTGCTCGCGCCGGCGGGTACCCCGTCGGAGGTGTTGGCGCGGCTGAACACCGAGATGAACGCCATCTTGGCCGAGAAGCCGGTGCGGGACGCTTTCGCCAAACAGGGACTGGAGGCCACCGGTGGAGCGGCTTTGCGTCTGGCAGAGGCGATGGCGTCGGAGCGCGAACTGTGGCGCAAAATCGCAGAGCTCACCGGCATCAGCGCTGAGTGAGTTGGCTTGTCCTAACCCTTAATGGAGGATGTATTTATGGAGACGGTAGGTCTTGGTTTGTATTTTGAGGATTTGACGATGGGGCGCAAGTTCCAGACGGTGGGACGCACCATTCAGGACGCGGACATCTGCGCGTTTATAAATGTCATCCACATGACCGAGGTGCTTTTTACCGACATGGAGTTCGTCAGGAAGGAGTCGGACATCAAGGGGCGGCTTGCACCGGGCGCACTGAGTTACTGCTTCGCCGAAGGTTTGCTGACGCAGTCAACGATGCAGCACACCGGATTCGCCTTTTTGAACATGGAACTCAACATAGAAAATCCGGCATTTGCAGGCGACACCATTCATGTCGAATGCGAAGTCATTGAGTCACGGCTCTCCAAGAGCAGGCCGGGCCGCGGCCTGGTGCGCACGCGCAACAGGGTGGTCAATCAGAACGGACAGGTGGTGCTCAGTTACACGCCGCTGCGCATGGTGAAGTGCCGCAACAGCGGGCAAGTCCGGTGAGCGCCGTGCCATCGCCGGAGATTGGCATGCGAGGACTGCAGTCCAAGGTGGTTATCGTGACCGGCGGCGCCGGCGGCATCGGGGCTGCCATCTGCGCGCGCTTTTGTGCCGAAGGTGCTTCGGTCGCCATTTTCGACCTTGATGGTGCGGCGGCAGAGTCGCTGGCGGTGAGCCTTCGCGCGAAGTCGCAGTTGGCCAGAGCCTTCGCGGTCGACATCTCCGACCAGCAGCGTGTCCAGGCCGCTGTCGCTCAGGTGGAGCAGGCGCTGGGGCCGGTCGATGTGCTGGTCAACAACGCCGGTTGGGATAGGGCAGGCCCGTTTCTCGATAGCGATGCCGCTCTTTGGCAGAAGATCGTCGCGATCAACCTGATGGGGCCACTGAATATGCACCACGCGGTGCTGCAGGGAATGCGCAGCCGTGGCAGGGGCCGGGTGGTCAACATATCCTCGGATGCCGGCCGGGTGGGGTCCTCTGGTGAATCGGTGTATTCGGCCTGCAAGGGGGGGATCATCGCCTTCTCCAAAACCATGGCCCGCGAGATGGCGCGCAAGCAGATCAATATCAATGTGGTGTGTCCGGGCCCCACCGACACCGCCTTGTTTCAGGACTTTGCCGGAGAAGGCGAGAGCGGGGACAAGCTGCGTGGCGCCTTGACCAAGGCGATTCCCTTTGGACGCCTGGGCCAGCCGGTTGACGTGGCGGGCGCGGTGTGTTTTCTTGCCAGCGACGACGCCGCCTTCATTACCGGACAGGTGCTCAGCGTATCGGGCGGTCTGACGATGGCCGGCTAAGCTCCCGCAGACAGCGGTGGCAAAGACCGCGCCTAGCTGGTGCGGGTGTAGTTGATTTCGAGTTGCACATTGAGCAACGCCTGCCGGTTCTCGACCTTTATTGCATGCAATGCGCGTTGCAGCGCAGCCGGCAAGTCCAGGGGATCGCTCACCCGCTCGCCGTATCCGCCGCTGGCCTCGATGACTTTTTCGAAGTCGGGCGAGGGCTCTAGGCACGACAGCGGCGGATGGCTAGCGCTGGCTGCATGCCCGTCGGGGTACATCGTCATGGTCGAGCGGTGGACCGAGCCCCATCGCATATTGTTGAATATGATAAATAGCACCGGCAAAGCGCAGGCACGGCTGACGAAATGGGTCGGCGTCGGGTTGCCGAACATATAGGTTCCATCGCCAACGGCGGCGATGACGGTGGCGCCCGGTTTGGCCAGCTTTACGCCCAGGGCAGCGCCCATGGCCCAACCCAGTCCCCCCGCCGGACTGTGGGAAAAATAGTTGGCCGGCGTGACCTGCTGAAGTTCTTCAAGAACCAGCGGATATTCGTTGATCACCACGGTATCGGCGTCGCACAACGCATCGATGCAGCGCGTGACCCACTGGCTGCTCATGGTGGAGGCGGCTTCGGATATCCGGGGTGCGCTCAGGCCGCTCGCGGCGCGGAACTGCGCGACCTGGGTGCGCCTCAGATTGATGCGCAGGTTGAATGCCGGATCGGCGGGGCCGATCATCCGGTCGAGTTCCCGCAGGCCACTGCCGATTTCGCCGGTGATGGCCATATCGGCTCGAAAACCGCGGATCGGATAACGCCCATAGAGTGGATCGACCCCCATATGCACGATCTTGCAATCTGCGTTCGGTGCGACTTGGTCCGGTATCCACGGAACGTCCGATTCAAGCACCAAGATCAGGTCGGCGTCGCCCAGCAGTTTGGCCGCGTCGAAGCCGCAGTGCATAGGATGGGCGATTGGCAGGCTCAAGTAGCGCGGGCGGTATTGCACAACCGGCAGCGCGAGCCTTTGCGCGATCGCATCCAGCGCCGTCGCCGAGTCCGCATGGCGCCCGGCGTTCGAGGTGATCAACAGCGGGGATCGGGCCTCGCGGATCCATTGGGCCAGTTGTGCAAGCGCCCCGGGGTCGGCCTGAGGAGCCGTGGCGGCAGCGATGCTGGTCGTGGCGCCGGGCTGTGGGCCCTGGCTCGAGGCTGCCAGCACCTCTCGCGGCAGCGTTAGATACACAGGGCCTTTGGGGTCGCTGGTCGCCAGCGCCAGCGCCCGGTCAACGACGGTTTCCAGTTGCAGCGGATGGCGCAGTTCGTAGTCCCATTTCACCAGCTCCCGCACCATGCCCGCCTGGTCGAAAAGCTCCTGCGCCCAATTGATGTAATTGTTGCGGCTGCCTTCCAGGCCGCTTTCCAGTATCGGTGTGCGGCCGGCAGTGAACAGGATCGGTATGTTCTGGCGCGCGGCGTTGTAGATGCCGTTGATGGCGTTGGCGGTTCCCAGGGTGACGTGCACCATCACGGCCTGCACACGCCCGGTCGCCATGTAGTAGCCGTGCGCCATCGCCACCGCGACATTTTCATGCGGAACCAGCAGGGGCCTTGGATAGCGCCGGCTGGATTTTTCCGCCTCGGCCTTGGCGAGCGCTTCTATAAGCGGTGCGAAATCGGTTCCTGCGTTGGCGAACAGATAGTCCACCCCGCGACTGGCCAGCAGCGTCAGATAGAGATCGGCGACGCTTTCGGAATTCGGGGTGTGCGCTTGCATGGGCTGCCTTCGGAATGGGTGGGGGCTAGATGGGGCGGGTGGTCACCGGGCGCAGATAGGCGCGTCCAGAGCTTCAGCCAAAAGTGGGAACAAATAGATCGTCGACCGGTATCGGCGCAGCGATCAGCGACTGATCGACCAGATAGGTCATCAGCGCCTCTAGCGTCTTGCGGTTCGGCTCGATACCATAAGGCCATGGCTCGCCGTCAAATACCTCGTGAATTTCGTCGATATCGCGCATCAGCCATGGTGTCATGTACCTCAGCGCGCGCGAACTAAACATCTTGCGCAACGCAATCTTTTTGGATTCAACGAAGGCGTCAAACAGGCTGCTCGCTACAAATGGATGACGCTCGTAGATGTCCTTCTTGATCGCGATGAGGTGCATGATCGGATAGATGCCGGTGCGCTTGTAATAGTCCTTTTCGAGTTCGACAAAGTTGGGAAACAGCCGCGCGATGTCGGGATTGTGGCGGATAGCCGCAGGAAGGCTGGTTCCGATGATGGCGTCGATCGCCCCCTCTTCGAGCAGCGTTCCGAGCGACTTGTCGCTGGTGTTGCGTTCGATCGGAACCGGCCGCACCAGGGGCAGTACCGTGGGTTTTCCGTGCGCGCCGGCGCTGTTGATCGCGCCCTCGATCCAGTGGATTTTCGACAAATCAACCTGGTACTCATGTTGCAGCAAGCCGCGGATGAATATGGCTGCGGTCATCGCGTAGAGCGGAACGCCGACGCGCTTACCCTCTAGGTCTTTCGGCCCGGTTATTGCAGCCCGGCGGTGCATCGAGATGAACCCGTGGCGAAAACTACGCGAGGGAAATACCGGTATGGCGACAAAGGGGCAGTCCCGACCCGCAAATCGCTGCACAAACTCGGTGATCGAATACTCGGCTACATCGAATTCACGGCCGCCCGACATTCGGTCAAACAGGGGGCGGGGAATTTCGATCGGGATGAAATTCAGATCGATTCCAGCGGGCTGTACCTCGCCGGTGTACAGGGCCTGCATGCGGTCGTACAGCGCACAGGCAAATGACAATTGGAGTTTGGACAATGGACTGTTTTCTGTGGTTTGTGTGGCCGCCGCAAAAGGGCCGAAGCCGTTGCAATCGCAAGACCCACAGCCGCATCCTCAAGCGCAAGGGTGCGGCAGCCAAGGGGTCCGCGGGGCAGTATACACAGCGCCTCGCCGCTGTTGGCGCGACCGGCGCGAAACCCTGCATCGATGCTGCGGGTTATAGTTGGTGTATGCTGGCGCTGCCTGCCGTTTTCATTGCGGGACGCAAGCTTGGGTAGCGTGTATCTCGCAGCGCCCGCAACGATAATTCGAAAGTTCATGGACTACAGCCGCTACACCAGCTTAAATATTTCCCGTCGAGGCGCGCATGGCGACGTGCTTGACATCCAGATGCGCGCCGATGCGCCCGGGGGTAATGGAAAACTGCCGACCTCGGGGCTGCGCGGCCACTGGGAACTAAGCGAAATTTGGCGCGACCTGGGTGCGGATGATTCGGTGCGTTGCGCCGTTCTGCGCGGTGATGGACTGGGCTTTTCGGGCGGTGGCGATCTGGCGATGGTGCAGGCGATTGCGGATGATTTCGTCGCCCGCGCGCAGGTCTGGAAGGAGGCGCGCGACCTGGTCTACAACATCATTAACTGCGATAAGCCGATCGTCAGCGCGATCCATGGCCCGGCGGTGGGTGCAGGACTGGTCGCAGGACTTCTCGCCGACATATCCATCGCGACCAAGAAGGCCCGCATCGTCGATGGCCATACCCGTCTGGGCGTCGCCGCCGGCGACCATGCGGCGATCGTATGGCCGCTGCTGTGCAGCATGGCCAAGGCCAAGTACTACCTGTTGCTGTGCGAGCCGATCAGCGGCGAAGAAGCCGAACGCATTGGCCTTGTGTCGCTGGCCGTTGAAGACCAGGAGTTGCTGCCCAGAGCTTATGAAATCGCCGACCGGCTCGCGGCAGGTTCGCAAACTGCAATCCGCTGGACCAAGTACGCGCTCAACAACTGGCTGCGGCAGGCCGGCCCTTCTTTCGATACCTCGCTGGCGCTGGAGTTCATGGGCTTTGGCGGGCCCGACGTGCAGGAGGGTATCGCCTCGCTGCGTGAGCGCCGCCCGCCCAAGTTTTAAGCGGATTGCGCAGCCTTGGCGTTGCCTATTGTTCTGGGGTATATCCGGATGAAAAGTTGGATGGGGTGGCATCGCATGAACGGTTTTCGCACGGGCCGGTGCTTCTATAGCCTGGCCTGCGCGCTGACGCTGATGGCGACGGGCGTCGCGGCGCAGGAGAGCTTTGCGTCACGGCCGATTCAGTTGGTGGTGCCGCAGCCTCCGGGTGGGGTGGCGGATTTGCACGCCCGGCCATTCGCGCTCGCGATGGAGCGCATTCTCAAGCAGCCGGTGGTGGTGATCAACAAGGCGGGCGCAGGCGGAACGATGGGGACCCAGTTTGTAGCCAATAGCCGCGCCGACGGGTACACCATGCTGGTGGCGATGCCCGGCTTCTTCATCACCCCTCCGGTCGACGCCCTGTTTGGTCGGCCGATGAAGTTCAGCCCGGAGCAGTTTGCGCCGGTGGCGCGTTTGAGCGCCGAGCCCTTGCTGCTCGTGGTGCATCCGAGCCGACCCTGGAAATCGGTGGCGGACCTGTTGGCGGATGCTAAGCGCAGACCCGGCGACATTTCCTACGGCTCGTCGGGCCTTTACACCAGCTTGCACTTGCAGATGGAAAGTTTCGCCGAGGCGTCCGGTGTCAGCCTCAAGCATGTTCCATATAACGGGGCGGGGCCGGCGCTGGTTGCGCTGCTGGGGGGGCATTTGGATGCGCTGGCGTCGGGCCCGGGGCCGGTCCTGGCCAAGGTCAGGAGCGGCGCCCTGCGCGCGCTGGCCATGTCGGGCGACAAGCGGCTGGCGGAACTGCCCGAGGTGCCGACGTTGAAAGAGCTCGGGTTCGACATCGTCTACTACCAGCAGGTTGGAATCGTCGTTCGCAAGGGAACGCCGGATAGCATTGTCAAGGCGCTGCGCGATGCGGCCAAGCAGGCGGTGCACGATCCGGCTTTTGAGGCCGCGATGTCCACCATCGGGACATCGGTATCCTATCTGGACGCTGTCGACTACCTTGAGGTGTGGGACAAGGACGCCAAGTCCATTGCGAAGGTGTTGCAGCGCGTCGGTAAGCTGATCGAATGAGCCGCTTGCGGTGCGCGGCTGCCGAAGCCCGTCTGAAGCAGAATTACAAACAGGAGACAGCGAAATGGAAATGGGATTGAAAGGAAAGGTCGCGGTAGTTACCGGTGGCAGCGAGGGCGTTGGAAGGGCGACGGTGATGCGCCTTGCACAAGAGGGGGCAAGGGTCGCGCTATGTGCCCGGCGCGAGGAACTGCTGAATCAGACGGCAGCCGAAATTCGGGCGGCGACCGGGGCGGAGCTGCTTCCCATCGTCGCCGACATCGGCAAGGCCGGCGAACCCGAGCGCCTGATCGCTGAAACGGTCAAGCATTTTGGCCGACTCGACATCGTTGTGAACAACGCCGGGCGTGAAGCCGCGAGTCCTTTTGCCGAGGTCGATGACGATGCCTGGCAGTCCGATCTGGACCTGAAACTATTTGGCGCTATTCGTGCCATCCGCGCCGCTGTTCCTTACCTGCAGGCCAGTGGCTGTGGGCGCATTGTGAACGTCACCCATGTGGGCGCGAAGACGCCGAGGGCACGCTCGGTTCCGACTTCGGTCAGCCGCGCAGCGGGAATCGCGTTGACCAAGGCGCTGTCCAAGGAATTCGCCGACCAGAAAATTTTGGTCAATACCGTGTGTGTGGGGCTGATCTGGTCCGGACAGTGGGAGAGCCGGCGACTGGCGCAGGCGCCGGATCAGAGTCCGGCAGAATTTGAAAAATGGGTCATGGCCAACCGCGGTGGTGGAACCGGAATTCCGATTGGCCGCATGGGCCGGGCCGAAGAGGTGGCAGACCTGATCGCTTTTTTGGTGTCGGATCGGGGCAGCTATATCACCGGCACGGCGATCAACGTCGACGGCGGCTTGTCCAATGCCGTCTGAGCCGGTCCAGTCCATAACCAGGGAGTTGAAGACATGCCGATTGTGAGCATCATGATGCTGGAGGGGCGCTCGTTGGCGCAGAAGAAGGCGATGTACAAGGCGGTGACGGACGCCCTGGTGGAGTCGCTGGGGGCGCCACGCGAGTCTGTGCGGATCATCCTCAATGAAACACCGATAGATCACTTCGTGGTCGGCGGCGTCACGCGCGACGAACGCGACCAGTTGCTGGCCGCCAAGGCCAAGCCCTAAAGTGCTTGCGCTGCGAGCAGCAGCGCTTGCGGTATGGTCAGATCGAGCTGTTGCGCCGTGCGCAGGTTGATGAACAATTCGAAGCCGGTCGGCTGCTCGATCGGCAGGTTGGCCGGAGCGGCGCCTTTGAGAATCTGGTCGACGTAGTCTGCTGCGCGAAGGTAGTTGTTGCGGATGGGGGACCCATAGGCCATTAGCCCGCCAGCTTGCGCGTATTCGCGGCGAACAAATATGGCCGGCAGGCGATGCCCGATCGCCAGTTCGGCCAGCCGCTTGCGGTCGCCGAAGAACATCGCGCTGGGGACCACGGCGAATCCCGCTATCTTGTCGCGCGCCATCGCAGCCAATGCGCTGTCCAGACCGTCCAAAGCGCCCACTCCGAACACGGCCAGCGACACGCCAAGGCTGTGTGCTGCATCCTGAAACTCTGGAATTGCCAGCTTTCCAGATGGATTGCTCTGATCCCACAAAACGGCCAACTGGCGCGACTGAGGCGCCAACGCGCACAGCAACTCTAGCCGCTTCTTGCTGAGGCCTGCCGCCAGGTCGCTCAGGCCGGTGATGTTGCTGTCGGCCCTGTCCGCGTCCTGGTGCAGCGCCGTACCGACGGACACGCCGGTGGCCATGACGATCGGAATGCGGGTGCTGGCCCTGCGCGCGGCGAAGGCGGCTGGCGTTCCTGCCGTGACGATCGCGTGTACGCGCAGCGCGGCCAGTTCCTGCGCCAGTCGGTCCAGACTGCTCGGATCGCCGTTGCCCCAGCGGAATTCAAAGCCGATGTTCTGGCCCTGCACATGGCCTATTTCCGACAGCCGCTGCGCAAACGCCTCCCACAGCCGCACCCGGTCGGCGTCCGGCGAACTGGTGTCCAGAATGCCTAAGCGGGAAAATTGAACCATGTGGGGGAGATGGCGCCGGCTGGCGCAGGGCTGCGTTGCCGGGATTTTAGGCGAGCAGTCGCAACGCGGCAGCGCGCCGGTGGCCCTCCATCCCCTCGGTCGCGCTTTGCCGTATGGCCGGCGGCGCCACCGCCTGTACGCCTTGCTGGTCCATCCACTGGTGCGTGCAGACCTTCACGAAGGAGCCGACCCACAGCCCGCCGGTGTAGCGCGCTGCGCGCATGGTGGGCAGCGTGTGGTTGGTGCCGCAGCATTTGTCGGAGTAGACGACGCTGGCGTGGCGGCCGATGAAAAGGGATCCGTAGTTGCGCAGCCTGGCAGCGCTCGCGTGCGGGTCGCGCGTGTGCACCTGCAGGTGCTCTGGCGCGACATGGTCGGCGTAGGCCAGCATCGTCGCTTCGTCGGCGCACAGCGCGATCTCGCCAAAGGCAATCCAGGCCGGCTCGGCCACCTTGGCGGTAGGCAGCGTCTTGAGCTGTTCCTGCACCAGCGTCAGCGTGCGCTGCGCGATGTCGCGGCTGGTGGTAATCAGTCCGACGCGGGTGTGGATATCGTGTTCGGCCTGCGCCAGCAGGTCGGTCGCGAGCATCGCCGGGTCGGCACTGTCGTCGGCCACGATGAATATCTCGCTTGGTCCTGCCAGCTGGTCGATGCCGACCTGGCCGAATACCTGTCGCTTGGCCTCGTTGACATAGGCGTTTCCGGGGCCGACGATCTTGTCGACGGCGGGTACTGAGGCGGTGCCGTAGGCCATGGCTGCGATCGCCTGTGCGCCACCGATGCGAAATATTCGGTCGGCCCCCGAAAGATGGCACCCGGCGATCATCGCCGGGTGCGCATTGGGCGGCAGGCAGGCGAGCACCTCCTCGCAGCCGGCGACCTTGGCCGGGACGATGGTCATGACTGGCGCCGACAGGATGGGGTAGCGACCGCCTGGCACATAGGCGCCGACGCGCTGGATGGGGATGATCCGGTGGCCCAGGTGCACGCCGGGAATTTGCTCGACTTCCAGCGGCAGCATGGTGGCGAGTTGCGCCTGTGCGAAGGCCTTGACCCGGGCGATGGCGAACTCGGTGTCGGCGCGTGTCTGCGGTTCGAGCGCGGCCAGGGCGGCGGCGCGTTCGGCCTGGGTCACTTCGAAGTTGCCGCCGTCGTAACGGTCAAAGCTGCGCGCGAACTCGCGAACTGCTTCGTCGCCGCGCAGTCGCACCTGGGCGATGACATTGCGAACGACATTTTCCACTGCGTCGGCCGACTGCGTCAGCTCGGTGGCCGGCGACTTGATGAATTCGATGCGGGATAGAAGTTCTTGGATCATGGTCTGGGTTGGAAAAGCGATGGGGT
>CAISIP010000297.1 GCA_903885415.1 uncultured beta proteobacterium | reverse complement strand
CGTGCTTTCTCCAGTTTTGCGGCAGGTGGTGCCGCCGATGTGGATCTTGCGGTCTCTGTTGCACAAGCCGCCCTGCGCGGCCCCTGGCGCGACACCACCCCAGCCCAGCGCGGGCGCATTCTGCACCGCGTGGCGCAGCTGATCCGCTCCAATGCCGACCGCCTGGCGGTGGTCGAGTGCCTGGACTCCGGCAAGCGGCTGGTCGAGGCACAGGGTGACGTGGCGGGCGCGGCCGGCTGCTTCGAGTATTACGCCGGTGCCTGCGACAAACACGAAGGCAGCAGCATTCCGCTGGGCCCCGACTACCTGGCCTACACACTGAACGAGCCAGTCGGTGTCACCGCCCACATCATCCCCTGGAACTACCCGCTCTCGACGGCTGCGCGCGGCATCGCGCCGGCACTCGCCGCCGGTTGCACCGTGGTGGCGAAACCGGCCGAGCAGACCCCGTTGACGGCGTTGATGCTGGCCGAGATCTGTCTGCAGGCCGGCCTGCCGGCGGGCGTGTGCAATGTCGTCACCGGAACCGGCAGCGCAGCGGGCGCTGCGCTAGTGCGTCACCCGGGTATCAGCCACATCACCTTCACCGGTTCGGTCACGACCGGAATCGACGTGATGCGCGCGGCGGCACCCAACATCACGCGCCTGGTGCTCGAGCTCGGCGGCAAGTCCCCGATCGTCGCCCTGGCCGACTGCGATGTCGACCAGGTGGTCGACAACACCATGGGCGCCATTTTCGAAAACGCGGGCCAGATCTGCTCTGCCGGCTCGAGGCTGGTGGTGGCACGCGCCATCCATCGGCAACTGGTCGACACACTGGCGGCGCGCGCGCGCGCACTGACGCTCGGCCACGGGCTGCGTGACCCGGGCATGGGCCCGGTCAACTCCGCATCCCAGCTAGGCAAGATTGCCGGCTATGTGGATCGCGCCCACGCGCGCGGTGCCGAAGTGCTGTGCGGCGGCGCAGCGGGTTGCGACCCGCAGTCCGCGGGAGGGTGGTTCTACCAGCCGACCATTCTCGACCGGCTGCAAGCATCGGACGAGGCGGTACAGGAAGAAATCTTCGGCCCGGTCCTGTGCGTGCAGGTATTCGACGATCCGGACGAAGCGCTGGCGCTCGCCAACGGCACCCGCTTCGGCCTGGTGGCGGGGGTTTTCAGCAAGGATTTCGGCGCCGCGCATCGGATGGCCCGGGACATCGACGCGGGTCAGGTCTACATCAACGAATATTTTGCCGGCGGCATATCGGTACCGTTTGGCGGTAACAAGCAGTCTGGTTTCGGCCGCGAAAAGGGGCTTGAGGCGCTGCGCAGCTACAGTCGGACCAAGAGCGTCGCCGCGCGCATCGCACGCTAAGTCCCGGTTGCATTGGTATGGGGATCATTCGAAAATGGCCCTTCCAACCGATCCACCCGCTTTCTACAGTGGCCGAGTGGGGCCAGGGGTGTGGAGAAGGCAAGCGCGCTCGCAGCGGGCAGACAATGTGTAAGTATGTGCAACCAAAAGGAGAAATTGCGATGATGAACAAGCGACTCTTGAACCGTTTGCCGGCGCTCAGCGCGCTGGTCCTTGCTGCGGGCTTTGCCGGCAGCGCGGTAGCCCAACTGACCGTGGTGTCCTTTGGCGGCTCCTACCAGGACGCGCAAAGCAAGGCCTTGTTTCAACCGGCGGCAAAGGCCATCGGGGCGACGGCCAAAGAGGAGACCTACACCAGCATCACCGCGGTGGCGCTGCAGGTCAAGGCCGGTGCGGTGACCTGGGACGTCGTCACCAGCGGCTCCGGTGGCGCTGCGCGATCGGGCGCCGAGGGCATGCTTGAAGCACTGGATTACAAGGTGATCGACGTCTCGAACTTTGTACCCGGTTCGGCCCAGCCCTACTATGTCTGTGGCGACGTGTTCTCCACCGTGCTGGCCTGGAACACCAAAACCTACGGCGACAAAGGTCCGCAGAGCTGGGCCGACTTCTGGGACATCAAGAAATTTCCCGGCAAGCGTTCCTTCCGAAAGGGTGGCGAGGGCGTTCTGGAGCCAGCGCTGATGGCCGACGGGGTAGCAGCGAACAAGGTCTACGAGGTACTGTCGGCGCCCGGGGGCATTGAACGCGCGATCAAGAAGATCAAGGAACTCAAGCCGCACGTCGCGGTCTGGTGGTCGTCGGGCGCGCAACATGCCCAGCTGATGAAGGACGGCGAAGTCGACATGATCACCGGCTGGAACGGCCGCTTCGATGTCGCCGCCAAGGATGGCGCCAAGGTGGCTTATACCTTCAACCAGGGGCTGGCCGATTACGACTGCTACGCGATACCCAAAGGCGCCCCCAACAAGGCGCTGGCGATGAAGTTCCTCAGCGAAATCAGCAAGCCACAGTACCAGGCGGAATTCACCAAGTACATCACCTACGGGCCGACCAACAAGAAGGCCTATGAGGGCGGTGCCATACCGGCCGCCTACGCCAAGACCCTTCCGTCCCACCCCGACAACCAGGCCAAGCAGTTGCCCATCGACCAGGCCTGGTACATCAAGAACGGGGCCCGCGCAGCCGCGCTGTTCCAGGACATGCTGACCGAGTAAGCGCCTGATCTGCGAGGCCCGCTCGGGGTCCGCATACCCGCCAGCCGCCCACCTCCGTGGGCGGTTCGTCATTTACGGAAAAGGACCGTGCATGCTGCGCAATTCGTCGTTTCCGATCACCATCGAACAGATCAGCAAGCGCTACGGCCGTGTCTTTGCGCTCGACCATGTCGACCTGCACATCAAGAGCGGCGAGTTCCTGACCCTGTTGGGACCATCGGGCTCGGGAAAAACCACCCTGCTGACCGTGCTGGCCGGCTTCACCCGACCCGACAGCGGCAGCCTGAAGTTTGGCGACACCGAGATGGTCTGCGTCGCGCCGCACAAGCGCGACGTCGGCATGGTGTTCCAGAACTATGCGCTGTTCCCCCACATGAGCGTGGGAGCCAATGTCGGATTCCCGCTCAAGCTGCGCGGCGTACCGACGCGCGAAATCACCGATCGCTCCGAGCGGGCACTGGAGATGGTGCGCCTGGGAGGGTACGCGGCACGCGGCGTCGAAACCCTGTCGGGCGGTCAGCGCCAGCGGGTGGCGTTGGCCCGCGCCATGGTGTTCGAGCCGCGCATCATGCTGATGGACGAGCCGCTTTCGGCGTTGGACAAGCAGCTTCGCGAGCACATGCAGATCGAGCTGCGCCAGCTGCACGACAAGCTGGGAATGACGACGGTCTACGTCACCCATGACCAGCGCGAGGCGCTGACCATGTCGGACCGTATCGCCGTCATCAACGCCGGCCGCATCATGCAACTCGACACGCCGCGTGCCATCTACGAGCGTCCGCGCAACCGCTTTGTCGCCGAATTCATTGGCGAGTCGAGCTTCCTGCAAGTGCAAGTAGCAGGCGGGCGTGTCCGCCTGGGAAACCAGACGCTCAGGACCGCGGTGGCCGCACCGTCCGACGGGCCGATGCTGCTGATGCTGCGGCCCGAGCGGCTGCGCGTGCTCGGTGCGCAGGACGCCGACCAGGCGCAAGACGCCACGCTGAACCTGCTCGAGGCCACCCTGGTCGCCACCGTCTACCAGGGTGACAGCTCGCTAATGCAGTTGGCGCTGCCCGACGGCAGCATGCTGAGCGTGCGCGGTCCATCGGGCGCGACAGCGGCGGCGACCCAGGCCCTTCCCGGCGAGCGGCTGCAGCTGGCCCTGAAGGTCGAGGACACCGTGCTGATCGCTGCCGAGGGCGCTGCGTGAAAGATCCGGCGAACGCGCTCGCCCTGCGTCGCAGCGCCCGGTGGGAACGCCTGGGCCTGCTGGGGCTGGTGGCGCCGGCGCTGCTGCTGATAACGCTCACCATGCTGCTGCCGGTCGGCTGGCTGTTTTACCTGTCGGTGCTGTCCGACGCCGGGGACTGGAGCCTGGAGCATTACCGGCGCATGTGGGAGCAGCCATCCTACGGCCGTACTTTTCTGGCGACTTTTGAGGTCAGCGCCTTAACCACCGCCATCTGCATCCTAATGGGCTACCCGCTGGCCTACTTCCTGTCCGAGATACCCAAGCGTGCCGCCAACCTGTGCATGATCGCGGTGCTGCTGCCGCTGTGGACATCGCTGCTGGTGCGGACCTACGCCTGGCTGGTGCTGCTGCAGCGGCGCGGCCTAATCAACAGCTGGGGCATCGAACTCGGGTTGTGGGACGAGCCGCTGGCGCTGGTGCACAACCTTGCCGGCACGCTGATCGGAATGGTGCATGTGATGCTGCCTTTTCTGGTGCTGCCGCTGTATTCGGCGATGCGCGCGATCGATCGCAACTACCTGCGCGCCGCGGCCAATCTGGGCGCCAGCCCTTTGCGCAGCTTTTGGCTGGTATTT
>CAISIP010000296.1 GCA_903885415.1 uncultured beta proteobacterium | reverse complement strand
CAGCCCGTGACGGCACCGAGGCTGACGATGTAGTTGCCGCGGTTGTGCAGGCAGTCCGGCAGCAGGAAGTTGGGTGTGCGAAAAGACGACTTTTCACCCAGAAAAACCATCGCATCCTCGGTCACCGGCTGCTTCAGCGGCGCCCCCATGGCTTTCCAGTTCGGGAACAGTTCGTTCAAGGCGACCGGATCCATGATCGCCCCGGACAGGATATGCGCGCCGGGTTCGGAGCCCTTCTCGAGCACCACCACCGACACCTCGGTCCCGCCTGCGGCCGCGAGTTGCTTGAGGTGGATCGCCGTCGCCAGACCCGCCGGCCCGCCGCCTACGACGACAACGTCGTACTCCATGGCTTCTCGTGGGCCGAACCGGGCGGTTATTTCTTCGCGATGCATGGGCTGTATTTCGTGGGGCGCAGGTTGCAGACCGCTGGATTTTAAGCGGCTGCCGGTGCGCGCCCCGCCATAATCCAGCACCAGTACTGCACAACGGAGAACCCTGCCATGGCTTACAGCATCGATCTTTCGGGCCGCGTGGCCTTCATCACCGGGGCCTCGGGCGGCCTGGGCGCGCAGTTTGCGCGCGTGCTGTCGAGCGCCGGGGCGGCGGTGGTCCTGGCCAGTCGACGGCTTGAAAAGCTAAAAGACCTGCGCGCTGAGATCGAGGCCACCGGCGCCAGCGCCCATGTGGTCGAGCTCGACGTGACCGACCCGGGGTCCATCCGCTCGGCCGTTGCGCATGCCGAAACTGAAGTCGGCTCGATCGACATTCTGGTCAACAACTCGGGCGTTACTACCACGCAGCGGCTGGAGGAGGTCGACGCCGAAAATTTCGACTATGTTTTCAACACCAACGTCAAGGGCGCATTCTTCGTGGCGCAGGAAGTCGGAAAACGGATGCTGGCGCGCGCGCGCGGTGCCGCACCCGGAACCTATACCGGCGGGCGGATCGTCAACGTGGCGTCGATGGCCGGGCTGCGGGTGCTGCCGCAAATAGGTGTCTATGCCATGAGCAAGGCGGCCGTGGTGCACATGACGCGGGCGATGGCTCTGGAGTGGGGCAAGTACGGCATCAACGTCAACGCGATCTGCCCAGGCTACATCGAAACCGAAATGAACCACCACCATTGGGCGACCGATCAGGGGCGCAAGCTGGTGCAGATGATGCCGCGCAAGCGGGTGGGCCAGCCCGAGGACCTCGACGCGCTGATCGTGATGCTGTGCTCCAACGAGAGCCACTTCATGAACGGCGCCGTCATCGCCGCCGACGATGGCTTCGCGCTATGAGGATAGAAATTCCCGACAAGAAGAAGCTTATTTTCGAGCGAAGCATCGCCATCCGCTGGGGCGACATGGACGCCATGGGCCACCTCAACAACGCCAGCTATTTCCGCTACATGGAGACTTGTCGAACCGACTGGATGCAAGCGGCTGGCTGTGGATCCAACAAGGATGGCGAGGGCCCGGTCATCGTCAACGCCTTTTGCAACTTTTACCGTCAGATCACCTATCCTGGCGAGGTGCTGGCGAAGATGTACGTCAGCGAGCCAGGCCGGACCACCTTCGAAACCTGGATCACGATGCAGCGCAGCGACGACCCCGGTACGGTGTGCGCTGCCGGCGGTGCGACAACGATCTGGGTCGACTCGCCGAACCAGAAGGCCAAGACCTTGCCGGATTGGGTGCGCACGCTCGTCAGTTGAGCTTGGCTTTGGGAACGCGCCCCATCAGGTAGAACTCCGGATTGGGTTGCATGCCGCTGAGGTTGGCCATGCGGTTGGACAAGCCGAAAATCGCGGTAATGGCGCCGATGTCCCATATATCCTCATCGCTGAAACCCTGTGCGTGCAGCGCGCTGAAGTCGCCATCGTT
>CAISIP010000295.1 GCA_903885415.1 uncultured beta proteobacterium | reverse complement strand
CGGTCGGCCAGTTCGCTCACTGGCAGCTTGGCAAAGATGCGCGGGTCTGCCAAGCAGAGCTTGCCGACCCGTTGTTCGGCCGGAGCCAGCGAGGGCAATGAGGCTTTGATGCGTTCCAGCATGGTGTGCTTTCAGTTTATGTGTGGGGGCTCAGGTTGCAGCGCCGGGCCGCCCCAAGCTGCAACAGCCCCCTTGGGGGGCAGCGCAGCACACGCAGTGGCAAGCGTGGGGGCCATATCCGCTGCCCCGATGGGCAACGCCGCGGTGCTCCCGATCAGCTGGATGTACTGCCGCATGATGGGGCCGCAGGGCCTCACGGCCGCCAGCGAGACGGCGATCCTGAGCGCAAACTACATCAGCACCTGCCTGAAAGACCACTACCCGACGCTGTACGCCAGCGCCGACGGCTGGGTGGCGCACGAATGCATTCTTGACCTGCGCCCACTCAAGGAAAGCACCGGCGGCGCCAACGGCATCAGCGCGGAAGACGTCGCCAAACGCCTGATGGATTACGGCTTTCACGCGCCAACGCTGAGCTTTCCGGTTCCGGGCACGCTGATGGTCGAGCCCACCGAAAGCGAAACGCTGGCAGAACTCGACCGCTTCATCGCCGCAATGGTCGCGATCCGCCAGGAAATCGCCCAGGTCGAGAGCGGCGCCTGGCCGCAGGACAACAACCCGCTAAAAAACGCGCCGCACACGGCGGCGGCGGTCACCGGCGCGCAATGGGATCGGCCGTATGCGCGCGCGACCGGCGCGTTCCCGCTGGACAGCCTGCAGCAAGCAAAGTACTGGCCCCCGATCGGGCGCATTGACAACGTCTACGGCGATCGCAACCTGTTTTGCAGCTGCGTCGCGGTGCAGGACGACGACGCCTGAGCGCGCATCCCGCTGCATCGCAAAGCGGCATCGGATAAGCGCCTCGCCGCGTGTGGCGGGGCGCCGGCACGGTATAAACCCTGACGCATATCCCCATGTTTCCATGGTAAATTGCGTACGATCAATACATCCGTGTATCGATGTGTGCGGCAACCACCGCAACCGTGCGCTGACAGCACCCATCAACTGGAGAACCACCGTGAAAAAAGCAAGCGCCTATAGCCACACCCAGAACACCATCCTGCAGGCGGCGTCATGCGTCGTAATGCTGGCAGCCGCGGGAAGCAGCGTCGCCGGAGAGGGCTGGAAGCTGCGCCAGTCGCCGGTGGGTTCGTTCGGCGGAGACATCGCGGCCCTGCCGGAACCGTCCGGTCCATTCGGTTCTGCGCTGATCACCTACCTCGAGAGCTACAAGATCCTCGACGCCAATGGCAACGCCAAGGTGCCCGACGCAATGAGCATTCCGCTGCCCACCGGAACGCCCACCAGGGGCGCGCTGGCCGACGGCGTCTACACGGTCAATGTTCCGGCCGGAACGACCAACTACAAGCAGACCCAAGCCCAGCTCAATCTGGCGGGCGGCTATTGGACCGACGCCATTTACAATGCCGGCCGACTGCAGTTCGCAGCCAACCTTCCTCTGGTCAAGATCAAGCGAACACTGAGCCTGACCCAGCCACTGGGCACTGTGTCGCCGACGACCGCCGCAAGCCCCCCCTTGACCGCGCTCCCGGCCGCCCTGCAGGGCGCCGTGGCGGCAGTCACGGCTGCGGTTAACGCCAAAGTCCAGGCAGGTGTCGCGGCCGCATTGGTGACGCCGACGCTGCAAAACACCGAAGCATCGGGAATCGGCGACATGGAATTGACGGTCAACTGGGTCCGGCGTCAGGAACAACTCAAAGTGCTGGCGGGCGTCACCCTGTTTGCACCCACCGGCTCCTACGATGTGGCACGCGGACCGAACCCGGGCTCCGGCAATTTCTACACGCTGCGTCCCGGTGTTACCCTGACTTTTTACCCCGGCAAGAACGACTCGGCAACGGACCCGGGTCTGACTTTCCAGGGCCGTGTGTCCTACGGGCTCAACACGACCAACAAGGACACCAATTACCGCAGCGGTAATTTCCTCCATGCTGAGGTCGGTGCGGTCAAGGTGATCGGCAAGTGGGCCTTTGGGGCCAATGTGCTGACGATACGGCAAACAACCGACGACACCGGAAAAGGCGCGGCCGCCGACGGCAACCGTTACACCAACAACAGCTTTGGGCCTTTCCTGACCTACAAAATTCCCGGCCAGGACAACACCGGCTTGAACCTGCACTACACCAACAACTTTGGCGGCTCCAACGCGACGGCGTCGCGTGCCGTCCAGCTCAAGCTGATCAAAACCTGGTAATGGGCGCATTCGCAAGCCGCGCCAGTTGGCGGGCTTGCGCTTTAGCCTAGTTGGGCAACGGAGCCGAGAGTTGCTGCGGCGTTG
>CAISIP010000294.1 GCA_903885415.1 uncultured beta proteobacterium | reverse complement strand
GTCCTTCAATCCGCTGCGCGCAATGGCGCGGGCAGCGGCCATGGGTTTGCGCTGAATACCACCGCCGCCAAACGCGATACGCATTCCGGGTTGGAGGGAAGCGGTGAAGGCTTCCAGCGACAGTCGCTTATCCATATCTCAGCCATTTCCTTTGTCACGTAAATCCAGCAGCCGTTTGACCTTGTTTTGCCGACCGATCATGGTGTGTTCGGCCAGCGTGTCGCGCTCGACGATCTCGATGTCCACGCGTACACCGAGGTCTTTGTGCAATGCCGTGGCCAGATCGGCCGCCAAAGTCGGCGCATGGGTTTCGGGGCTGCGCCGCTCGACCCTTACCACCATGGTTTCGCGCCGCCCCAGACCTTCGCCGACATGGCGCACGACACACAAGAACTCGCCGGTGGTACGCGGATCTTTCGTGACGGCGTTCTGGCATGCCAGCGGATATACATTGGTGCCGCGCAATTTGACCATTTCGTCGCTGCGGCCCAGAAAGGTCGACAACTTGCGTGTGGCCAGGCCGCAGGCACATTCCTCGCGCGCATAGGCGATCAGGCAGTCGCGCAGGTTGTAACGGATGATCGGCGGGACCGATCGGTGCAGACTGGTCACCACCAGGTTACCGCGCGAACCCA
Source organism: uncultured beta proteobacterium (assembly GCA_903885415.1). GTDB lineage: Bacteria > Pseudomonadota > Gammaproteobacteria > Burkholderiales > Burkholderiaceae_C > CAISIP01. Next base: position 2,720 of record CAISIP010000294.1, on the reverse strand, counting down.
TCGGCAGAGGCGCACCGGTTTCCACATCGGCCAACTGGATGAATGCGGTGTCTTCGTTGACGTGTTTGCGGTCCTGCTCGCTGCACTCGAACGCCAGCAGGCCGGTTTCGTGGGTGCCATAGTTGTCGTACACCGGAACGCCCCAGGCTTCTTCGAGCTGTTTGCGCAAATGGCCCTCGAAGTCGGTGCCGAGAAAGGAATGGATCTGTTTGGTCTTCAGCGAATGCAGATCCAGCTTCATCTCTTGCGCCACTTCCACCAGGCGCGCCAGATACTCGCCACGCGCAAACCAACCGGTCGTGCCCCAAGCCTGCGCATATTCCAGTTGCCGCTCCGACGGCGTGACCGCGCCCGACCCGGTCGTGACGGGTGTCGCTCCCAGCCAATTGAAAATGCCGTTGAGCGCACACCAGCCGGCGTTGGCCAGCGACAGGGTGTAGGTGATCTGAATGATGTCGCCGGGCCGCGCCCCTTGCGCATATAGGCCACGCGCAGTCTGGATGCCTTGCACTTCGATGGACAGCGGGTCGAACAGCGTGACGCGCGGCAAGCCGGTGCTGCCGCCGCTGGTCTGCACCTTGACCGGCCGGCGCGCAAAGTCAGAGGCATCGATCGGATGGTGGTTACCGAACGGCGGTTTTGCCGCGATCGCGTCCTTCAGGTCGTCGCTGTTGAAGGTCGGTATCTTCTCGATGTCGTCAAGGCTGCGAATGTCGTCTGGCGCCAGCCCGGCCGCTTGCCAACGCGTGCGATAGAAATCGGTCTTCCATGCATCTTCCATTCGCGCCAGAAACCGGGTGTTCTGCAGCGCGCGCAATGCGTCCGCGGAAAGGCGCCCGGTTGTTTTTCCAAAACTTGGCGGAGGCGGGTAGTCCCGCATCAAAGATGCCCAGTTCAGCGATTGCCAATAATAGGGAATCGCGTCGTTGCCGTTATCCTGCTGCATTGACACGGTTCCCATTCTATTTAAGTTCAATGACCCGTGTTGGTTGCAACCTTGTCCCAGATCGCGGCCCCGTGCGCCTTGATCTTGCGTGCTTGTTCCACCCAATAATCGGCCAGCATCAGGACCCGCCCCTTGCGTCTGGGCAGCGTCTCCAAACGGAGTGATACTTGCGTGCCCACTGTGCGAAAGCACGGCGCATGGCTGGAAAAATAAAGGCGCGCCGAGCAGCCAACCTGGGGGCCTGGTGCGGCGATGTCCCGCTCGTAGCTGAAGGTTGAGGTTGGTGGTTGAAGCCGTCAGGCCCTACAGAATGTGGGTTCTGACATCAACAACCGCAAAGCCAAGAAAGCCCAACCACCATGACAAAGTCTAAAGCCAAACTCCATGTCGCCAGTAAATTCAATGTCGATCAACTGATCGAGCAGCCCCTGTTTGCCACCAACCCCGAGGCGGCGCTACCGCTGCTGTCCATGCTTGGACAGGCCCAGCTATCGATCGAGGACCTGCTGGGGCAGCTCTCGCGTCAGTTCATCGAACAGCTCCTGGTCCTGTCCGCCCAAAGCGTGGCCGGCGCCCAGCATAAAGGTCGACATACCGGTGACGTGCGCTGGCACGGTAGTCAAGGTGGCGTGGTCAACCTGGGTCATTCCAAGTTGCACGTCAAACGCCCCAGACTGCGCACCCCCAGCGTTGAAGTGGCGGTGCCCGCCTATGTCGCGCTGGCACAAGATGGTGACCTTTCGCGTCGGATCGCCGACATCCTGGTGTGCAACGTCAGCACCCGCAAATACGCTCGCGTGGTGCACCGCTGCGCCGACGAGCTGGGTATCTCCAAGAGCGCCGTGTCGCGCCAGTTTGTCAAACAAAGCGCCCAAGCCTGGGCGCAACTCATGGCCCGCGATTTGAGTCAAATCGACTTTGTGGCCATGTATGTCGATGGCGTCATCGTGGCCAAGCACCACATCATTGCCGCTGTGGGCGTGGACGCGCAGGGCAACAAACACGTCCTGGGCCTGGCACCGGGTAGCAGTGAGAACGCCAAGGTGGTCAAAGACTTGCTCAGTGACTTGGCGCGGCGTGGTGTCGACCTGAACGTACCCAGGCTTTGGGTGATTGATGGCTCCAAGGCGCTGCGCTCTGGTATTGAGCAGTTGTGCGGCAAAGACGCCAAAGTGCAACGCTGCCGCATCCACAAGATTCGCAATGTATCGGAGCGACTGCCCAAGGAGCGCGCCGAGCAGGTGCGCTGGCTGATCAAGCAAGCCTTCAAGCTCGACGCCCCCAGAGGCCGGCAGCGCCTGAAGGAGTTGGCCAAGGACCTCAAGGCGCAACACCCCGATGCTGCGGCCAGCGTCCTGGAGGGCATGGACGAGATGTTCACCATCACGGAATTGGGGATCACCGGTGAACTGGCACGCTGCCTGGCCACCACCAATGTGATCGAGTCACCGAACTCGGTGGTGCGCCGGGTCAGTGGCCGCGTAACCAACTACAAGGATGCCGAGATGGCGCTGCGCTGGACCGCGGCGGGCTTCATCGAGGCGGAGAAATCGTTCAAGAAACTGCGAGGCCATGCCGACCTGAAAATCCTGATCAACGGTCTTCGTCCCAATTCCCCTTCACTCAAGAAGGCAGCATAATCCCCATGATCACCGACTCAAACCTGCAACTGAGTTCGGGACATCGCCTTGGCCGCGACCGATACCGCCTGTCCGCCTTTGACCAACCGTACCGCCTCCATCTTGAATTCCAGCGTGTACTTGGCCCGTTTTCT
>CAISIP010000293.1 GCA_903885415.1 uncultured beta proteobacterium | reverse complement strand
CTGCTCAGCGACACCCGCCTGCGCGAAAAGATGCTCGCCTGCGCCGACGCGCAGGCGCTGCACGCCTTGATCGCGCAGTGGGAGTCGGTGCCGGTATCCTGAGCACCCGACCCCACAAGGCCGGCCCGCCATGAAGCCCACCGTCGTCAGCGCAGAAGTGCTGTTTGAAGACTTCCGCTCGCACCTGAAGTGGGAATGGATCGCCGGGCTGGGCGCATCGGAACGCCGATTCGACGAGGTCGCGGTCCAGGCCGCCCGTTCGGGTGCGGACCTGGTCGGCTATTTGAACTACATCCATCCGTATCGCCTGCAGATCTTGGGCGAGCGCGAAATCGCTTATCTGCACAACAAGGCGCCCGAGGACTGCGAGCGGCGCGTTGCCCGCATCGTCACCCTGGAGCCGCCCGTGCTGGTGCTGGCCGACGGGCAGGAGGCGCCCGACGAGTTGCTGGCGATGTGCGAGCGGGCGCAGATACCTTTGTTCGCGACGCAGGCCTCCTCGGCGTTCGTGATCGACGTCCTGCGCGCCTATCTGTCCAAACATTTTGCCGACCGGACTTCGATGCACGGCGTGCTGATGGACATTCTGGGCCTGGGCGTATTGATCACCGGCGAGTCCGGGCTCGGCAAGAGCGAGCTCGGGCTCGAACTGATTTCGCGCGGCAACGGGTTGGTCGCCGACGACGCGGTCGACCTGCACCGGATCAATCAGACCACGATCGAGGGCCGCTGCCCCGACCTGCTGCAAAACCTGCTCGAGGTGCGCGGCATCGGGTTGCTCGACATACGCGCCATATTTGGCGAAACCGCGGTGCGACGCAAGATGCGGCTCAAGCTGATCGTGCACCTGGTGCGGCGCGAGACGCTCGAGCGCGAATACGAGCGCATTCCCTACGAGCCGCTGACTCAGGATGTGCTGGGTATCCCGGTACGCAAGGTGGTGATTCAGGTGGTGGCGGGGCGCAATATGGCGGTGCTGGTCGAGGCCGCCGTGCGCAACACCATCTTGCAGCTGCGCGGCATCGACACCTACAAGGATTTCGTCGAGCGCCACCGCAACGCGATGGTGCAGCAGGCCTTGCCGCCCGGGCCCTGAAGCCCGGTCTCAGCCGTGCAGCCGGTTGCTAGCGTCCGGACGGTTGGGGCACTGCTGCTTGCTGCAGTTGGCGTACAGGCTCAGCGCATGGTCGGCGATGGTGAAGCCCTTGGCCGCCGCCACCGAATGCTGGCGCCTTTCGATTTCGGCGTCGTAGAACTCCTCGACCCGGCCGCAATCCAGGCAGACCAGGTGGTCGTGGTGCTGCCCTTCGTTGAGTTCGTAGACCGCTTTGCCGCTTTCAAAATGGCTGCGGCTGAGGATCCCGGCCTGCTCGAACTGGGTCAGCACCCGATAGACCGTCGCCAGTCCGACATCCGAGCGTTCGCCCAACAGCACCCGGAAAACATCCTCGGCGCTCATATGGCGCTGGCTGCCTGTCTGGAATATTTCCAGAATTTTCAGGCGCGGAAGCGTTGCCTTCAGGCCGGTGCTTTTGAGTTCATCGATGTTGTCCATGGCGCGTGGTTCCCCTCTGCGTTGGGCGATGCCTAGGGCGGCTCAACCGCTACAATCCCCGGATCATATCGTTGCCGCTTCACCCATGCCTGCTCCTGTCTGTCCCATTGTCCGTTTAGGCTTCTCGATGGCCTTGGCTTGGGCGCTGGCAGCCTGTTCGGGACTCGATGGCGCCAGCCGCAGTGTCTCCGGCATTGTCGGCGCGTACAAAATGGACGTCGTCCAGGGCAATTTCGTGTCGAGCGAACAGCTGGACAAGCTCAAGGCCGGCATGGGCCGCCAGGCGGTGCGCGACCTGCTGGGGACACCGTTGCTGCGTAGCGTGTTTCACGCCGACCGCTGGGACTATGTATTCAGCTTCAAGCGCGCCGGCGAGCCGCAGCAGTTGCGCAAGATGACCGTGTTTTTCAAGGGCGACCTGGTCGAGCGCTTTGAGGCCGACGCCTTGCCCACCGAGGCCGCATTCATCTCGTCGCTCTACGCCGGGCGCAAGCCCGACAAGTTGCCCGCGCTCGAGGCCAGCGAAGAGCTGCTCAAGCAGTTTGCGCCGGCGCCCAAGCGCGCCGCGCCCAAGCCCATGCCCGAGCCGCCTGCGAACTACCCGCCGTTGGAGCCCTGATCGGGGGACCGATCGCATGAACCCGAGCCGCAGGATCAGCATTGCCGGCGCCTCCGGACGGATGGGGCGCACGCTGATCGAGGCCGTTCGTTCCAGCGAAGACTGCATCCTCAGCGGGGCGTTGGACCTTGCCGCCAGCCCGTCCATCGGCAGCGACGCCACGGCTTTCATGGGCTTCGACAGCGGTGTGCTGATCGGCGCCGACCTGTGCGCCGGACTGCAGGGATCCGATGTGCTGATCGATTTCACCCGGCCCGAAGGCAGCATCGCGCACCTGGCGGCGTGCCGCACGCTCGGCGTGGCGGCGGTGATCGGCACCACCGGTTTCGACGACCGGCAAAAAGCACTGATCGCCGAGGCGGCAAAGGACATCGCCATCGTGATGGCGCCCAATATGAGCGTGGGCGTCAATGTGACGCTCAAGCTGCTGGAGATGGCGGCGCAAGCGCTGCGCACCGGCTACGACATTGAAATCATCGAGGCGCACCATCGCCACAAGGTCGACGCACCTTCGGGCACGGCGCTCAAGATGGGCGAGGTGATCGCCGCCGCGTTGGGCCGCGATCTGCGCCAGTGTGCGGTCTATGCGCGCGAAGGCGTGACCGGCGAGCGCGACCCGTCGACGATCGGTTTCTCCGCCATCCGCGGCGGCGACATTGTCGGCGACCATACGGTCCTGTTCGCCGGCACCGGTGAACGCATCGAAATCACCCACAAGGCGTCAAGCCGCGCAACCTACGCGCAGGGACGCCTGAGCGCGGCGCGCTTCCTCAACGGCCGGCGTTGCGGACTGTTTGACATGTTCGACGTTCTGGGGCTGCGCTAGCGGCCCGATGCGATGGGCATAGGCCAGCTTTTCGTCAGCGGCGATGCGGTCACCGACATCGTCGCGCTGCTGCTGCTGATGATGTCGGTCGCCAGCTGGGTGCTGATCTTCTGGAAGGGCTGGCTGCTGCGCCGTGCCGGAGCCGATGTGCGCCGCAGCACGCTGGCGTTCTGGCAATCGACGACGCTCGACGAGGGCCAGCGGCAGGCGCAGATCTTTGACCGCGAGGCGCTGGTCGTTCCGCTGATCGCCGCAACGCGTCTGAAGGCCGACGGCACGCTGGCCAGCGCCGGCGACGTGGCGCAGCAACTCACACGGGTGCTGCGCCAGGCGCTGCATGCGGCCTTGCGCAAGCTGCAGTTCGGGCAGGTCCTGCTGGCGACGGTGGGCTCGACCGCACCTTTCGTCGGCCTGCTGGGAACGGTCTGGGGCATTTACCACGCGCTGATCGGCATATCCAACGCCGGCCAGGTCACGATCGACCGGATCTCGGGCCCGGTCGGCGAGGCGCTGATCATGACCGCAGCCGGCCTGGCGGTCGCCATTCCGGCGGTGCTGGCCTACAACGTCCTGGGCCGGTCGATCGGACGCATTGAGGCCGAACTCGAAGGCTTCGCGCGCGACCTGCGCGAGCTGCGGGCGCGTCAGCCTGGTACCTGAAACGTGTCCTTTGGCCGCCTAGAGCGCAGCCGCGCTGCGCCTCCGATCAGCGACATCAACATGACGCCGCTGATTGATGTGATGCTGGTGCTGGTGGTTATCTTTATCATCACCGCGCCGCTGCTGGCGAGTTCGATCCGGCTCGACCTGCCGCGCAGCGAGGCCGCCACCGCACCCGAAGCACCCGGCTTCGTGATGGTCGTCGTCGACAAGGCGGGCCAGGCTTTTATGGACGACAAGCCGGTTGCCGACGACGAGCTG
>CAISIP010000292.1 GCA_903885415.1 uncultured beta proteobacterium | reverse complement strand
ATCTCCAGCACAGCGACCAGCTGCCTGAGCTCGTCCTCGCTGAACTTTTCCTCGAGCAGCGGCCCGATGGTCGCCGGCGCGATCTTGATGGCGCGCTCGCGCACCAGCGGCACCGCGTCGTCGAGGTACTTCTTCAGGTCGCCCTCGACGTCCTGGGCCACCGCGGCCCGCCGCTCTGGTGGCACCCGGTTCTGCAGCACCCCACCGGCCTGCTGCATGATCTTTTGCGCCGGTCGCTCGACCATGATGCTCGCGCCGCGCTCAATCGACGGCTGCTGCAGCCGCAAGATCTTGGCGACCAACTCCTTCTTGGCGGGGCTGCTTTGGGCAGCCGCCGCGGTAGCCACGCACAGCGCGATGGCGACGAACAATTTCATCGGATTCCTTTGAACTTACTTATCGGCGGCCGGCTCAGTCCGCGATCGACTTGCCCGACGAACCCTTGAGCTTGTAGTTGCCGATGCCGATCAGCGGCACATTGAGCTCTTCCAGGCTGTAGTCGCCTTTCGCGGCCGCCTGGTGGCAGGCGTCGCAGTTGACGAAGTTTCTGACCCGGACGCGGGTGTTGATGGCGATCATCTCGTCCATCACCCGGTGCGAGGTACGGATGCGGGGAACATTCTGGATCCGCCACGGAGGATTGTTCGGGTTGACCCGGTCCATGAATATCTCCGACCCTAGATAGGGCGACTTGTCGGCCGCGTTGTCGACCAGGTAGCGGGTCACCGCGTCGCGGGTGCCCGCCGCCAGACGGAGATCCTCGCCAAAATGCTTGTCCGGCCGGACCATCATCCGGGTCCACGACGCCCCCGGCAGCATGCCCGGCGAGTACAGAAAATGGCAGCCCTTGCACTCCTTGATATAGGTCGGGTCGGTCGGCACCAGGAAGCCGCCCATGCCGCCGGGGCCGGGCTTGTTGAAGTATTCGTCGATCGCGATGGCGTTGCCGCCGACCAGGGCGCTGAGCCCCAGCAACAGGGTCGAGACGATGCGCGCCGCAGAGCGGGTTGTATGGAATAGAAGGTGTTTCATAAGGGTGAAGGGTGAAGGGTGAAGGGTGAAGGGTGAAGGGTGAAGGGTGAAGGGTGAAGGCCTAGCGCACTTCGTAGCCGCCCTTGAGCACCCGGAATTTTTCATCGGTCACGGTGTAGTTGCGCGGCCCGAATCGGCCGTCGAGCGCGCGCGGGTGGCAGGCGGCGCAGTCGGCCAGCGACTTCAGCGCCGGGATGCCCTTGAAGTTCGGGTCCAGGAAGCCGCCGTGAATGCCGCCGACCAGCAAGATGTCGGTGACCCGCACCGGCGTGTCGGCGGTGGGAAGGCGCGACATCAGCGTCCGGGAGCGGCCATTGGCGGCGCTGTCGGCCGCGGCGCCGGCCAGGTAGGCGAGCATGTTGTCGCGGTCCGCCAGCTTGACCTCGGCGTTCTCGCCGAAGTGCTCCTTCAGCGAGCCCATGATCTTCTGCCAGGAGCGCGCCGGCAGGAAGGCCGGCTGGTAGGGGAAGTGGCAGGAGCCGCATTCCTTCACATAGGTCGGGTTGGTGTTCGGCCCCACGTCGCCCGGCTCGGCGCGCGCAGCGTCGAAGGCGGGCGGCGCGAGCAGCAGCGCAGCCAGCGCGGCCGTTTGCAGGTTTCTCAAAGAAAGGCGCATGGTTCAGTTTCCTATTGTCGTGGTTTTGAATTCGCTATTTGGACTGGATATAGAGCAGAAAATTGCCCTTTTCCTGGGCACTGCAGTCGCGCCCGTAGGTCCACCTGCAGTTGCGGGTGAACCATTTCTCGACATGCTCGGCGTCGGTCAGCCGCTTCGGGTTGGCCGACGGCGCGAGCGGGTCGATGGCCTTGCCGGTGCTCGCGTGCTTGCCAACGCGACGCAGGTCCTCGGTGTGGCAGCTGCTGCACTTGCGCGACTCGCCGGTCTTGGCGTCGAGGTGGGGCTGGACCCAGGCGGCCTCGGCGTCCTTGGCGCTGAACTTGGATGCGCCCGCCGCCTCGTAGCTCTTGAGCAGCGGCGCGACGACGTCGGCGCGCGCGAGCGTCGCCACGCAGAGCAGGAAAGCAAGAAAAAGGGGGCGGGTCATGGCGGTGCTGCGATGGTGGGGATTCGGATCAGGCGCGGCGAGAATGCGCCGGAAAAGGCGTCGGCGTGGCAGGCGGCGCAATCGTGCTTGCCACTGACCCAATCCGACTTGAAGTCGGCGTCTTGCAGCCGCCGGTGGCGCTCGCGCCAAAAACCGGTCTCGGTGATGCGCTGCGGCGACTCGGCCGGCGCCACGCTGGCCTGCAGCGTCGCGCCCGCCCAGCGCGCCGGGGCCGGGTCCAGCGCGAGCGCTTCCAGCTCGGCCAGCCGCTCGTCTTTCAGTCCCAGGCTCTCGCCGAAATGCGCGTCCTGCTCGCGCAGCATGCGCTGCCAGGAGCGCGCCGGCAGCAGCTGCGCCGGATAAGCCAGATGGCAGGATCCGCACTCCTCGCCCCAGACGCCCGGGACCATCGCTGCGGCGTCCTGCTTGGACTGCGCGCGCAGCGTGGCGTAGGACTCATTCCAGCCGCTGGCGCCCAGATAGGCGTAGAGGCCTCCGGCAAGACCCAGCGCCAGCACGAAAGCCACCAGCGCGCGGCTGCGCACCGGCGGCAGATCCGCCGGCACATGGTCCTTATGGCCGGAGACCATCGACAGCAGCAGGTTCTGCCGGTGCGCTAGGCTGCCGACGACAACGCCCGCAATATGGGCGCAGAAAAGGGCGACCATCGCCCAGGCAACGATCTCGTGCAGGCTGTGGATGGTCGGCGCAACCAAGACCGATACGCTGGCGGCCAGCGGCCCCAGCCCGTGCTCGGCGGCGATCAGCAGCACGCCGCTGACAACGCCCAGCGTCGCCGAGCCAAGCAACAGATAGACCGACCAGCTGCCGGCCGGGTTGTGCGACAGGAACTCGGGCGCCCGGCCCGTCATGCTCTGGCGCAGGTAGCGCAGCGCCGCGGCGGGCGAATGCGCGAAGGCCGCGAAGCGCGCCGGCCAGCCGCCGACGAAGCCCCACAGCAGCCTAAAGACAATCAGCGCCGCCATGGCGTAGCCCGCGGCCGCGTGCAGGTCCATGCGCTGCGCCTCGCGGGTGAGCCAGAGCGCGCCAAAGCAGGCGGCCAGCGACCAGTGAAACACGCGCACCGGCGCGTCCCATATGCGGCGTCGCTGTGACGGGGGCGCGGTGCTCATGACAAGGCGGCAGCGGGCAGCATGCGCCCGCTTGCCCTCATTTCTGCAGGTCGGTCTTCAGGTACGCCACCAGGTCCTTGCGCCGGGTGTCGCTCATCGACAGCGCCGGCATCGGCGACGGCAGCTCCTTGTAGCGCTTGCTCGAGGCGTCGCGGCCCTTGGCGATGGTGTCACCGATCTCGGCCTCGCTGCCGCTGACGATGAACTTATTGCCCTTGAAGGCCGGAGCCAGCCCCGCCGTCCCCTGCCCGGTCTCGCCGTGGCAGCTGGCGCAGTTGTCCTGGTAAAACTTGACCACCTTCGGGTCTGCCGCGTACGCGGTGCCCGCCAGCAGCGCCAGCAGCGCGGCGCCGGCCAGTGCCTGGGTTGATGCTTTCATTGCCTGATCTCCAAAATTGTTCTTTACAAAACCGGGTCTATAAACACCATCGGCAAGGGGTTTCCTTGCCGATGGTGGATCTTGAGGTCCTCTCAAAGCCTCCCCGCCGTGGGGAAGGCTTTACCGTGCTTAGAAGTTGTATTCGAAGCCCAGTGTCCAAGAACTCCCGAGGCCCTGGTACAGGTTCTTCTGGTCGGCAAACACCTTGTTTTGCACTATCGGCGTGTAAGTCAGGTGGGTGCTGAAGTTCATCGCAGGGTTCCACAGGCCGATGAAGGTTGGCGATGGCTTGCCGTAGGCAGTACGCTTCAGACCGGCCGCATTGGTGTAGGTATATTCCGTGTCCCGGTTGTAGTTCATCTGAATGCCGTAGGTGCGGTCAAAGAAGTAGCGACCATAGATACCCATGATGCCGCGCTCGACCTTGCCACCCGACACATAGTTCTCCTGCTTGTAAGCGTAGACTGCCGAGGCGATCCAGCTGTGGGGGCCACGGTCAGCCACCGAGTGCTCGACGCGCAGCTTGTAGGAGTTGAAGTCCTTTATTTTCTCGGTCGTCGGCGCGTTCAGGATGACACCGCCGCCGCCGACCTGGTTGGTGATCGACATGGTCGAATCGGTCACGCCGGTCGGGCAGGTAGAGGGACAGATGTAGCTGCTCTTCACCGAGGTCATCTGGCCGGTAGCGTCGTTGCCGTTGTACATTTCCACACCCGCCCACAGGTCGTTACGGGTCGTGTTGAAGATGTTGTAGAACAGCGCGCCGTACTTGTTGTAGCCGTCGTTCCACTTGTTGTTGGCGTCGCCGGTCACGAGTGCCGCCTGCCAGTAGACCCGGTCGTTCCACAGGCCGTGGATGCCGACCTGGCCAATCTCCTTGGCGCGGCCGGTTCCACCCTGGCCGTTAGACCACATATCGGGCATACCCGCCGGGAAGACCCACTGCGACACCACGTTCGGCAACTCATTACCGAAGGACAGGCCGATGAAGGTTCCAGGTGCGATATCAACGCCGGTCGACAAACGGAATTCGTCGTAGGCGTAGAAGTTCAGATTGGTGGGCCCTGGCAGGGTGCCGCCGTTGGACGAAACCGAATTCAGCGAGTTGTTGCCGAGGTAGCCGATTTCGGTCCACAGGCCGAGCCAGTCGGTGATGGGGCCGGTGTAGAAGAAGGCCATGCGGCTCAGCGGACGGCTAATCAGGTCGTTCTTCTTGCCGGCTGCCGAGCTGCCGCCTTCGACGATGTTCGAAATCAGCCGGGCTGCGAAGAAGTCGTTCCAGTTCAGCGACAGATAATGCCCGCCGTACTGGAGCTCGTCCTCAATCGTGTCGCCGTCCGAACGCAGGCGCTCGCGCACCGTGGGCCGGACATAGCCGCGCATCGCGAAAATACGGCCGGTGCGGGTGAAGTTAGGAACGCTGTCGGTCCCGATGTGGCACGAGTTGCAGTTCATGCCAGTCTGGCGCGCGAAGCTAGGCATCGCCTGCGTGTCGAAGGCCGCAAACAGCAGCCCCCCGAGCATCACCGAGGTGACGGCCCATGTTTTATTGAAAATAGAGCGAAGCATTATGTGGTTCTCCTGATTAATTGATGTCTGGCTTCTTACTTCTGCAGATCGCCCTTGAGGTACGCGACCAGGCCATCGACGTCCGGAACCGCCTCGGCGCCGAAGCCGGGCATGTTCGGATAGGTGTCGTCGTACAGACGCCGCTTGCCGGCGCGGCCCTGGCGCACCACCGAGCGGATCGCCGCAGCGCTGCCCTTGACGATGAAGGGGTTGCCTTTGAGCGCCGGCGCCAGCGACGGCGACATGTGCTTGGAGCCCTGGCCTTCGCTGCCGTGGCAGCCGGCGCAGCGCAGCATGTAAAAGCCTTTGTTGTCTACCTCGGCCAGTGCTGGCAAAGCTAGACAAACAGCGGCTGCAAGAAGCAATAATTTTTTCTTGGGTGAAGCCATCGGGGGTCTCCTGCAATGAGTGAAAAAAGCCTTACTTGTCTCGACGGGAGCATTGCGCAACTTGATCCACGAGGGAGTTAACGCAAATACCTACGAGCAGTGAGACTAATGTAGGGGGTTGACTGTGTTGGGTCAAACTTTTGTCACATTTTTGGGCTAGGTGTTTTCCCTATTGTGGCGCATCAACCACATTTTTCTGCTTGGAACCGGTCGGCGCACGACAAGCGCCAGCGCCTCGTCCAACCGGTCGGCAGGCCGGCGCCCTGCTGCGCTACAGTCGGGCCTTTGCCCGCTGGGTGGCGTTCGATCGGAGGGGGGATCTATGGTTTTTGATGCGAGGCGCAAGCTATCGATGTGCGCGCTGGCCGCCGGGCTGCTGGCGGCCAGCGGACCGGCTGTTGCCGAGTGGACGGCGCTCAGCGCCACCGACGCAGTGACCTTTTATGTCGACCCGGGTTCGATCCGCAAGTCCGGCAGCACAGCAAGAATGTGGCTGCTGCTCGACTTCAAGAAGGGCCAGCGCGACGCCGGCGGCAACCCCTACCGGTCGGCGAAGTCGCAGGAGGAGTTCGACTGTGAGCAGCGGCGCACCCGCACGCTGTTCAAGTCGCTCTACACCCGCAAGCTGGGCGCCGACGGCCCCTATTTCCAGAGCGCCGAGGCCGGCCCCTGGTCGGCGATTGAGCCGGAGTCCGGCGCCGAGGCCTTGTGGAAGTTCGCCTGCACCAGCCCGTAGCCGGGCACAGCGCTCAGCGCCCGGCGATGGCGCTGATTTCGATCGCCGCGCCACGCGGAAGGCGCGCCACCTCGACCACCGAGCGCGCCGGCAGCGTGCCCTTGAAGTAGCGCTCGTAGACCAGGTCCATCCCGCGCAGGTCGCCGATGTTCTTCAGGTAGACGGTGACCGAGACCACATTGGCCATGGTCAGCGCGTTCGCCTCCAGAATGCCCATCACATTGTCCATCGCGATGCGCGCCTGCGCGTCGATCGGCGCGTCAGCGTCGACATTGTTGGTGCGCGGGTCCAGCGCTATCTGGCCGGCGATGAACAGCATATCGCCGTAGCGCGAAGCCTGCGGGTAGCCGCCGCGCACCGGATTCGCGGCAGCGACCGCGACGCCCGGGCGCGCTGCGGCCGCCGGGGTGGGCGCCGCAGCGGTCTGCGCGACCGCCGCCTGCGTCGCGGCAGCGGTGATGAACGGGATCCAGATCGTCAGGGTCCATGACGTAAGGGCGATGCGTGATGTGGTGCGCACGACCGAATCCATTAAAAGATTGAAGCCAGTATCGTAAAATACTCATT
>CAISIP010000291.1 GCA_903885415.1 uncultured beta proteobacterium | reverse complement strand
GTCCGGCGCGGATGCCGGCGTGGTCATCGACCACCAGAACGCCGATCTGCTCCTGAGCGCCCATGAAAACCTCTTGCATATGTTTCGAGTGTTGTGCTGCCCATGCGCTGGCCCGACACAGGCGCTGGCCGGCTCGCAGGTCGCGCCGCCCGGGGTGTCAGCCTTTTCCAATACGGTGCTCAAGCGCGTACAGATACAGGTTGAGCCGGCGCTGAACGCCGAGCTTTGCGTAAATCACGGTGAGATGGTTGCGCAGCGTGTTCTCGCTCATGCCGAGCTCAGCGGCGAGTACCAGGCTCTTGGCGCCGCGCTGGTGCACCAGCGCCTGTATCACCTGTACCTCCTTGGGCGTGAGCGTGCCGATGCGCCGCGTCGCGTCATCGGCGGGCCCCAGCTTCTGCTCGACCAGCGCCGTCATCAGGGCCCGGCCCACCCAGAGTTCGCCCCGGTGCACCCTGTCAATCGCCTCCAGGATCAGCGCGGTGGGTTGCGACTTCAGAACCACGCCGCGGGCGCCGCGCTGGACCGCTTCGCGGTGCTGTGCAGTGTCCAAATCGCCGGTGAGCAGCACCACCCGCAGTCCATGGCGTTCCACCAGCGGTGCCACGCATTCCAAGGCGCTGCCGTCGGCGAGTTCCAGGTCCAGCAACACCAGGTCGGTCTCTCCCAGCGCCCTGTGCGCCAGCAGTTCGGAACAGCTGCTGGCGCTGCCCGCCAGGGCGAGTCGGGGCGCTGCGCTTTGAATTAGCTTGTGCAGGCCCCACAGCGTCACGCCATGGTCATCGGCCAGAAAAACCCGGATCGGCTCGCTCGGCGCTGCGGCGCGGGCCGGCAGCTCGGACAGCGCGGCTGGCCTCACCCCAGCGTGCCGAGCAGCGGCAGGCTGATCAGCACCTCGGTCCAGTCGCGTCGCTGGCACAGGCGCAGGCTGCCGCCCATGGCGGCTGCGCGCTGCGACAGCGAGCGCGGAACAAAGTCCTGCGGCACTCCGTCGGCCTGGCTGCGGTCGTTGCCGACCGACAGCAGCAGGCCGTCCTCGGTCGCGCTGAGCTGTAGCCGGACCATGCTCGCGCCGGTGTGTCGGCGCACATTGGTGAGTGCCTCGTTGACCATGTGCAGCAGCGACTGCGCTGCTGCCGCACGCAGGCGCGGTGCGTCGGGTGCGCGGATGCTCACCTTCAGACCGTAAAGGGCCTCGAAGCGCTTGGCCTGTCGCTCGAGCGCGGCCAGCGGTGTCGCGTCGCCTACGGCCGATCCGCTGCCGCTGCGCAGCCCACCGATCAGGTCGCGCAGCGTGGCCAGTTCGTCGATCGTCATTTGCACCAACTCGGCAATCTGTGGGCTCAGCGGATGCTCGGTTCCGGCCTGCCGTGCCAGTGCCTCGAGCCCGTACTTGAGTCCGAGGTAGGGCTGAATCGCGCTGTCGTGCAGGTCGCGTCCGATGCGCTCGCGCTCGTGCGCGGCGCTTTCGCGCTGCAATTGCTCCAGCAGGTCACTGCGCTCGAGCAGCGGTATGCTGTGGCGGATCACCGAATAGACCCAGAACAGGTCGTCGGCATGAAAAGGGCGTCCGCAGCGCTGCAGGCACAGGCAGCCGAGCGGCTGGCCGTAGCTGGTAAAGGGGATGGTCAGCGCCTGCGGGCCCGCAGATTGCGACGCGCAGAGTTGCCCCAGCGCGTCGCTGGCCGCTTTGTCCAGCGACCCGCGACGTGCGCCGCTCAACGCGTCCAGCGCGTAGCATCGGGCGCCATCGGCCGATGCGATGCGCAGGCAAGGCGCGTCGTGCGGCAGCGCCGACAGCCAGGCATTCCAGCGCAACGCCTCGGCGCCTTCGAGTTCGTACAGCGCCCCGTCCACCGCATGTCGGAACACGCGCGGCTGCGGGCCCTGTAAGCTGATCGTTGCGCGGCCGAGATCGAGCCGGTTGTGCAATTGCGCCAGCAACGACGCGGTAAGCCTGCGCAGACCCTGGCGCGGGTCCACGGTGGTCGTCAAGCCGGGTTGCGCCGCCGTGCGCGGCGGCATTTTCGGTGGCACCATCGCTGTCCGAGAATCAAAGGTTTCCATGGGCATATTGCAGCGGCGCAGCGCGAGTAGCATTCAAGTTTGAAACGCATTTGAGTATCGTCGCCGCGCCCCGCAGACGCACGCGCGTCGGGCGCGCAAATGGGAAAAAGTCGACCTATTCGCGCGCCGCGTCGGGGCGTCTAGGCCGCCATCGATTCCCGCTGCGCCGGCGCAGTCTGGTGCGCCAGCGCCATCACCTCGCGCGGGTCCAGCGCCTTGAAGCGGTGGTTGCTCCAAACCTGACGCCAGTGGCGCGCACCTGCCATGCCGTTGCGCAGCCCCAGCATATGGCGCGCGATCGTGCTCCACCCGATTGGGCTGCGGCGTATCTCCTGTTGCATGTAGTCGACCATGCGCGTCTCCACGTCGTCGCGGCTGCGGTCCGACGCCGGCAATCCGTAAAAGCGCTGATCCCAATCGGCGAGCAGCCAGGGGTTGCCGTAGGCCGCGCGGCCGATCATCACGCCGTCGACCGCATCGAGCTGCTGCTGCATCTCGCTGGCGTTGGTGATGCCGCCGTTGGCGACGATGGTCAGGTGCGGAAAGTCGGCCTTGAGCTGGTGCACGAACCCATGGTGCAGCGGCGGCAGCGTGCGGTTCTCTTTGGGCGATATCCCCTGGAGCCATGCGTTGCGGGCATGGACGATGAATACGCCGCAGCCCGCCTGGCTGACCTGTCCCACAAAGTCGCGCACAAAGTCGTAGCTATGCACCCGATCGATGCCAATGCGGTGCTTGACCGTCACCGGTATGTCGACCGCGTCGACCATCGCCTTGACGCAGTCGGCCACCAGAGCCGGCTCGGCCATCAGGCATGCGCCAAAGGCGCCGCGCTGGACCCGCTCGCTCGGGCAGCCGCAATTCAGGTTGATCTCGTCATAGCCCCACTGCCGGCCAAGGCGTGCACAGTGCGCCAGCTCCGCCGGCTCGCTGCCGCCGAGTTGCAACGCTACCGGATGCTCCTCCTCGTTCAAAGCCAGGTGGCGCCCTACGTCGCCATGCAGCAGGGCCCCGGTGCTCACCATCTCGGTATAGAGCCGGGTCTTGACGCTGATCAGTCGGTGCAGATAGCGGCAATGCCGGTCGGTCCAATCCATCATCGGCGCGACCGATGTCCTCCAGGCGGACGGGGCAAGGGGTGGCAGTTGTGGCATCGATCCGATTATCCCAGCCCGACCTGGCGGACATTAGTCACTCTTTGCCAACCCGATTTTTCTGGCGTCCATCGTCGACCCGGGTGCACCTCGCGCGGTCGCAAGCGATTGCCGCATCGAAGTCAATGCCGCACCGATACATTCCCCGCCGCCGGCACAACTTTTCAAGCTTTTGACGCGTCATTTGCTTTGAAATAGCGCCATCGCATGCAAGCCGATGGACGCTTTTCTTGGCGCCCATAGCGTCAAGGAAATAGTGCCAATTTTGGGTAGCTATTCGACCCCTTGAACAGGGGGTTTGCGCACCCGCAATCCTATGGGATTCTCGCGCCTCGCCAACACCACAGCGCATGGCGTTTCACCCCCATCGGCACGCCGCGCGACGGACGCGCAAGGTGCTATTCATTCAAAGAGACAGGAGTTCGAGGCTATGACACCCCACAGAAATATCGACTACAAGATTCAGCGCGAAACATCCAGGCAGTGGCGCATGGTGCTGGCGTCGATGGCCCAAGAACTGACGGCGGGCGGCCAGTACAGCAGCTGCCAGGAACTCGGTGAAAAGGTCGGTGTGCGCTATGCGACCCAGGCCGCCCTGCCCGCCTGCAGCAGCCTGCGGGAACTGGAGTCGGCCACCAGCGCGCGCTGGCAAAACATGGACTGGGGCTGGATCAATCTGGACGACCGGGGCAAGAACCTGCTGATCGTTCACCACGGAGCGGGAAACGGCGAACTGGTCGCAGACGCCTTTGGCGACGATACGCAATCCTGGGTGCCGGCCTTCTTGTGCGGTGTCTACGCGCAGTGGCTGTCGAGCCTGGGTGCCGGAGACCAACTGCGGGTGAAACAGCTTTCGGCGATTGACGAGTTCGGAACCATTGAATTCGAACTAAGCCGCTGATCGGTCCGCGCCCGTTCACAAGCCTTCACCTGCATTTCCATTGCTTCACAGGAGTTTATTCACATGAGTCTGGCTATCGATATCAAGGGTCTGCAGGACATCGTCGGCGGCGAGCTGGTCCCCTACCAGGAAATCGTCCGCGACGAAAAGGCCGCCAATTGCCAGGCGCGCTGGCCATTGCTGGCCAATACCCACTTCGCGGACGAAGCCGCCGGCATCGCGGCCACACGCAGTGTGCGCCAGGCCGAACGGACCTTTCCGTCCGACGGCGACCTTGGCACAGCGACGCCGCCCGAGCGCGAGCAGTACCCGCCCGCAGCGCCGGCCGCGCGCACCCGGACCGAAGCAGGCCGCCTGGCCGGGGGCGCTGCCCCTAGGAGCCCGGTGCCTGCGGTCAGCAGCGCTGCGGCCCATGCGCTGCTTCCTGCGGCGCAAGCCCCGACGACGCTGCCTGCCAACTGGCCCGGCCCCACACCGGCTCCGGCCCAGTCCTTTGCGCGCCAGCCGCTGGTGCCACGCGCCGGGTCTGCGCCAAGGGCAGCGCCTGCACAGCGCAGCGCGCTGACCGACCTGTTCAAGCGGCTGGAGTCGGCGCAGGAAAAAACCTACGGCTTCACGCGCTGAACATCAACATAGAAAAGCATATGCCACCATGAAGATCATTGCCATAGTTTCTGCCAAGGGCGGCGTCGGCAAGACAACGTTCAGCGCCAATCTGGGAACCGAATTCGCGCGCACCGGCCTGCCCACGGTGGCAATCGACCTTGACCCTCAGGACGCTTTGCGACTGCATTTCAGCGCACAGGCGCCTGGGCCGGAGGGGCTGGTGCAGGCCACGCTGGCCGCGCTGCCGTGGCGCCAGCACTTCCTGAGAACCGGAAACGCCTGCGAACTGTTGCCCTACGGCCGGGTGCAGGAGTCAAGCCGCGAAGCCTTCGAGCAGGTGTTGCGTGAGCAGCCGCGACTGCTCCAAGACAGCCTTCAAGGACTGCGGCTGCCGCAGGACGCGGTGGTGATTCTCGACACGCCGCCCGGACCGTCGGCCTACCTCACGCAGGCGTTGAGCGCCTGCAACGCAGCCGTCGTGGTGCTGCTATCGGACGCCGCGTCCTATGCCACGCTGCCCATGATGCAGACCCTGCTGAAGCGCTACTGCCTGAGCCGATCCGACTTTAGCGACTACGCCTATCTGGTTAACCAGGTCGACCATTCGCGGCAGCTCAACAGCGACGTGGCCTATGTGATGCGCATGCAGTTCGGCGCGCGTTCATTGGCACCCGTGCATCAGGATCAGGCCATTCCGGAGGCGCTGGCGTCCAACCAGTTTGTAGGCGACTACGACCCGCTGAGCCGCGCCGCGCACGATCTGGGTGCAGTCAGCGAACAGCTGCTGCGCATGCTGACCGTCGGCGCCGGGAGTGCCGCTTGAAAGCAGCCGCCACACAGGCCTCGGGCCTCTATCCGGGAGAGCCGCGCACCGGGCTGTTTGACCCTGCGCCGAGCGTCCACAAAGCCAGGCCGCTGCTATGGGCGCTGGCCGCGATAGTCGCGGCGGTATTGTGCGCACTGGTGATCGCAGTGCCTTTGGACACCGAGCAGCAGTTCGGCTTTGGACTCGTCACCCTCGCGGCGGCACTGTGGATCCGGCACAAAGTGGCAGGGCCGCTAGGCGCGATGTTCCTGATCGCGCTGTCGGTGACCGGCTCGCTGCGCTACATGTTCTGGCGCCTGAGCAGCACGCTGGACTTCGACAACCTGATTGGCACGGTGCTGGGCTGGGGACTGGTATCGGCCGAGCTCTATGCGCTGGTGATCTTGCTGCTGGGCTATGTGCAGACCGCGCTGCCGCTGCGGCGCCAACCGAAGGCGCTGCCCGCCGACACCGGGCTGTGGCCGACCATTGACATCTTCATACCGACCTACAACGAGCCGCTCGACGTGGTTCGCGGGACGGTGCTGGCGGCGCAGTCGATGGACTGGCCCGCCGACAAGCTGCGCGTCTATGTACTGGACGATGGCCGCCGAGACGTGTTCAAACGCTTTTGTGAGGAGGCCGGCGCGGCCTATCTCACCCGCAGCGACAACCAGCACGCCAAGGCCGGCAACCTGAACGCGGCGCTCAAGCGCACCGACGGCGAGTTCGTAGCGATCTTCGATTGCGACCATGTGCCAACGCGGTCGTTCTTGCAGCTGACGCTGGGCGCCTTCCTGCACGACCCCAAACTGGCGATGCTGCAGACGCCGCATTTCTTCTACTCGGCGGATCCCTTTGAGCGCAACCTGAATACCTTCCGGATCGTTCCTAACGAGGCCGAACTGTTTTACGGTCTGGTGCAGCATGGCAACGACCTGTGGAACGCCTCCTTCTTCTGCGGCTCCTGCGCGGTGCTGCGGCGCGCGCCGCTGATGGAAGTTGGCGGGATCGCGGTAGAGACCGTCACCGAGGATGCCCACACCTCGCTGAAGATGAGCCGCCGGGGCTACAACATGGCCTACCTGGGGATACCGCAAGCCGCGGGCCTGGCGACAGAGAGCCTGTCGGCACACGTCGGACAGCGGATCCGATGGGCGCGTGGCATGGCGCAGATATTTCGCATCGACAACCCGTTCTTCGGGCCCGGGCTTAGGCTGGGCCAGCGCCTTTGCTACGCCAACGCGATGCTGCACTTCTTCTATGGCTTGCCGCGCATGGTGTTCATGACGGCGCCGCTGGCCTTCCTGTTTTTTGGCGCGCAGATGTTTCAGGCGTCAGGCGCCATGGTGCTGGCCTACGCCCTACCGCACATCCTGCTGAGCATCGCCGCCAATTCCAGGCTGCAGGGCCAGTTTCGCCATTCCTTCTGGAACGAGGTCTACGAGACGGTGCTGGCCTGGTACATCCTGTGGCCGGTGCTGCTGGCGCTGGTCAACCCCCGGCTCGGACGGTTCAACGTCACCGTCAAGGGCGGCGTGATCGACAAGGACTTCTTTGACTGGCGCATGGGCCTTCCCTACATGGTGCTGCTCGGGCTCAACTTGCTGGGCCTGGTCGGTGGCGTCTGGCGTCTGCTCAGCGGCGACGGCACCGTCTCCACCGTGCTGATCAACCTGGTCTGGGGGAGCTACAACGTCATCATCGCCGGCGCGAGCGTCTATGTGGCCCACGAAGCGCGTCAGCAACGCAATACGCCGCGTGTCAATGCGACGATACCGGCGACCATATTTTTCGCCAACGGCAGAACCTTGGCCTGCGAGACCCGCAACTTCTCCAGTACCGGGGTGGGCTTGAATCTGCCGCCGCGCGCGAGCCTGTTGATCGGCGAGCAGGTGCGGATTGCGCTGTCGCGCGATCAGCTCGCCACCGTACTTCCGGGCACGGTGGTCAACGTCGGCGACTGGATCGGCGTCGCATTCGACGAACTCAGCGTCGCGCAGCAACGCGAACTCGGGCAGATCACCTTCTCCCGGGCCGACGCCTGGGCCGGCGCGTGGGGAACCGCGAAACCGGACACCCCGCTGGGCTCGCTGCGCGACGTCATCAACCTCGGCCTTGGCAACCTGCTGCGCCTTGCGTTTCGGCGCGACAGCGCGGCGCGCATGCGCGTGGCAGTGGGCGCTCGACCGCCACGACCGAACAACCCATGAAAGACCTGATGAACCCGCGACCCCCAACCCGAGCCCGAAGCGCCTCGCCGCGACGCCCGTTGCTGCTGCCGCTGGTGGCTGCGCTGACACTGTGCGGGGGCGTTGCCACAGGCGCGCAGGCGCCCGGGCACAGCGCAGTCCCCACGGCGCCGAAGCCCGCCGCAGTGGTTGCGCCTGCCGCCGCTGCGGTACCAGCCAGCGATGCAAGCGCCGAGATCAATTACCGACTGAGCTTCAAACAACTCGGACGAAGCCAGCCCTTCGAGTTGCGCGGCACCGATGGCCGTTACAGCATTCCATTTAGCGTTCGCGCCGACGAGGTGGTGACCAAAGCCACGCTCAAAATCGGCTATTCGTATTCTCCTGAACTGCTCAGCGAGCTCTCGAAGATCAATGTACTGGTCAACGGCGAGGTGGCGGCCAGCTTGGCGTTGCCCAAAGAAGGCGCCGGCACCCCGGTGACCCAGATCGTCGACCTGCCAGCGCACCTGTTTACCGAATACAACCAGCTCACCGTCCAGTTGATCGGCCACTACACCACCGGATGCGAGGACCCGCTGCATTCGAGCCTGTGGGCGACCATCAGCAACGCCAGCATGCTGGAGTTGGTCACCGATTCCGCGCCGCAGGCCAACGACCTGGCGCTGCTGCCCGAGCCCTTCTTCGACGCGCGCGACGGCCGCAGTCTGAGCCTGCCGATCGTATTCGCGGGGGCGCCCGACAACCGCACGCTGGAGGCGGCCGGAACGCTGGCGTCCTGGTTCGGCATGCGCGCCAAGGGCCGCGTCCTGAACTTCCCGGCTGCCATCGACGCGCTGCCGGCCAAGGGCCATGGACTTGTGTTGCTCATCGGAGCATCCGCGCTCGCGGGCCTGAAGGCCACGAGCCCGGCTGGGCCGATGCTGTCAGTGGTAGTCAACCCGAACGACCCGAACGGCAAACTGTTGCTGGTGCAGGGCCGCGACGCCCAGGAGCTGAAGACAGCGGTCGCCACCCTGGCGACCGCCGACAAGAGCCTGTCGGGACCGAGCGCGGCACTCACGCAGATGCCCGCTGCGCGCGCGCGCAAGCCCTACGATGCGCCCAACTGGCTGGCATCCGACCGGCCGGTGAAGCTCGGCGAGCTGAGCAACCCGCAGGCCCTCAATGTCAGCGGCTACAACCCCGGGGAAATCGCAATCCCGCTGCGGCTGCCACCCGACCTGTTCAGCGTCAACGACAAGGGCGTGCCGCTGGACCTGAAATACCGCTACACGCCGCAGCCGGCATCGACCAACTCGTCGCTGACGATCAGTGTCAACGACAAGCTGGTGAAATCGACCCTGCTGCTGCCAATGGAGCGCCTGAGCGGCGCGCCCCTGCTGGCCAAGCTGCAGGCCGACGAAACGCTGCCGATGCAGGCCGTGGCCCGCATTCCGGTGACCGCGCTGCGGTCCAAGGCCTTGCTCCAGCTGCGCTACATGTATGACTATGTCAAGCAGGGGGAATGCCGCGACGTCATCATCGACAACGTGCGCGGCGCGATCGATCCTGAATCGACGCTGGACATATCGGGCTATGCGCACCACATGGCGATGCCCAATCTGGCGGCCTTCGGCCACAGCGGCTATCCCTTCACCCGCTGGGCCGATCTCTCGCACACGGCCGTTGTGCTGCCCGACGCACCGCAAGTGCAGGAGCTGTCGAGCTACCTTCAGCTAATGGGCCGCCTGGGCGAGGCCACCGGATATCCGGGTACCGCCATCACGGTCGCCCGCAGCACGCAGGTGGCAGAGGTGGCCGACAAGGACCTGCTGGTCATTGCCACCGGCACCGGTCAGCCGCTGCTCACGCGCTGGGCCGACGCACTGCCGGTCGAACGCCGAACGGGGCTGCTCGACGCGCTGGGCCGACTGCTGGGCCGCGTCGGTTCCGCCTTGCCGGAGATGCTTCGGCCCGCCGCCGCAGCGACGCCGGCCTTTAGCAGTTCCGGCCTGAGCGCCTACGCCGCCGGCTTCGAGTCGCCGCTGCGCAACGGACGCAGCGTCGTGCTGTTCTGGGCCAATGAGCCCGCGCTGCTGCAACCCGGTCTGGACGCCCTGCTCGGCGAGGATGGCGAGTGGCCCCGCATCGCCGGCAGCCTGGCGACGGTGCGCGGAAAAAAAGTCGACGCGATCATGTCCGAGCCAAGCTACCTGCTGAGCGACCTGGACTGGTTCACCCGCACCCGCTTGAGCCTGTCGGGAAACACCGGGATGCTGCTGCTGGTGAGCGCCGCCGGCGCAGCGCTGCTTGCCGGTCTGGCGCTCGGATTGCTTCGCGCGCAGGCCAGAAAACGCAACGTCGCATGAACACCAGCCGCCTCGGGCCGCAGCCGGCTCGCTCTTGCGCGCAGCAGGGCAACGGCGGCGCTCTGCGCCGGGCCGCCGCCGGACTGGCGTTGGGTGGCGCCATGGTCGGCGCCCTTGCCCAGCCAGGGGACTGCCTTGCGCCGGCTTGGCCGCTTTGGCAAGAATTCAACGCCCATTTCGTCACCGCCGACGCGCGGGTACTGGCGGGGATCACCGCCTCGCGGGACAGTTTTTCCGAGGCGCAGGCCTACGCCATGTTCTTTGCGTTGGTCGCCAACGACCAGCGCCGCTTTGACCGGCTTTGGCGCTGGAGTGTGCACAACCTGGCCGGCGGCGACCCGGCACAGAACCTGCCGGCCTGGCACTGGGGCCAGGCGAGCGACAAGAGCTGGCGCGTGCTCGACGCGAACTCGGCATCCGACGCCGACCTGTGGTTTGCCTACGCACTGCTGGAGGCCGGTCGTCTATGGCGGCGCCCCGAACTGACTGCCGATGGACAGCGACTGCTCACCACCATCGAGCAGCGGGAGGTGGTGCAGCTGCCAGGTCTTGGCGCGATGCTACTGCCCGGCCCCTATGGCTTCGTGCAGGCCGATGGCAGCTGGCGCCTGAACCCCAGCTACCTGCCGCTGCCCCTGCTGCGGCGCGTCGCGCTCGAGCGCGTAAACGGTCCGTGGGGCGAGATCGCTGCCAACACGATACAGATGATTGCCGCGACGGCGCCCAAAGGTTTGGTCGCCGACTGGGTGGGCTACCGGGCTGACCCGGGCAGCAAGGCGGGCTTCACGGTCGATCCGGTGGTCGGCGCGCGCGCGAGCTACGACGCCATCCGGGTTTACCTGTGGGCCGGCATGACGCCCCAGGATGACCCGCTGGCGGCACCGCTGCTCAAGGCCCTGGGCGGCATGCATCGACGCACCGGCGATCGCGCCGTTCCGGCGGAACGGCTCAATGTGCGCACCGGTGTCGGCAGCGGAACCAGCCCCTATGGCTTTTCCGCCGCGCTGCTGCCGTATCTGCGCCTGACCGCGTCGCCCGACATCGTCGTGCAGCAGGGCGCGCGCGCGCGCTCCGCACAAGTGCAGTCGATGCAGCCGCAGGACCTGGCCAAAGGGCCTCCGTCCTACTACGACCATGTGCTGAGCCTTTTTGGCATCGGCTGGATAGAGGACCGTTACCGGTTCCAACGCAACGGACAGGTGCAATTGAAATGGCAAGAAACATGTATCGCGGAAAACGGCAATTAGCGCTTGGCCTTGTGCTGGGCCTGGGCGTTCAGATCGGCTGGGCCCAGAGCGCGGCCGAAAAGGCGCTGCTCGGGCAAGGGCTGCATTGGCAGGCACAGGGCAACTCCGACCGTGCCGCCGAGGTGTGGAAAAAGCTGCTGCGCATGAAGCCCGACCAACCGCAGGCGCTGTATGGGCTGGCGCAGGTCGAGATCAACCTCAAGCGCAACGCCGGCGCCACCGACATCCTCGCGCGCCTGCAGGGTCTGGACCCGAAGGGACGCTATGCGCTGCAACTGGCGCAGGACATCGCGCTCAACACCGAGGACGCGCCCAAGACGCTCGAGCGCGCGCGGCTGCTCAACGAGTCGGGCGAAACCGACAAAGCCATCGAGCAGTACCAGCTCGCGCTCGGAGGCAGCGAGCCGGTGGGAGACATCGGCCTGGAGTATTACCGCTGTCTGAGCAAGTCGGCTACCGGTTGGAGGGCCGCGCGCACCGGCTTCGAGCGGCTGGCCAAGGCGGCGCCAAGCGATCCGTTGATCGAACTG
>CAISIP010000290.1 GCA_903885415.1 uncultured beta proteobacterium | reverse complement strand
GTGCGCCCGCCGCTGCGCTGACCTTGGCCTGGGTCTGGTCGTCAAAACCTGCGCCGGATCCGGTGGCACTGGCCAGGGCAGCCGCTACCGCCTGCTGCAGTGCGTCCGCTGCTGCGCTGAGCTTGGTCTGGGCCTGGTCGTCAAAACGTGCGCCGGATGCGGCGGCGCTGGCCAGGGCAGTCGCTACCGCCTGCTGCAGTGCGTCCGCCGCTGCGCTGACCTTGGTCTGCGCCCGGTCGCCAAAACCTGCGCCGGAGGCGGCGGTGAGGGCCTGCTGCAATGCGTCTGTTGACGCGGCGAACTTGGTTTGGGTTGGGACATTAAGGCTTTCAACCGAGGCGGCGGTGCCGGCCAAGGCGTTCGCGACGGCCTGCTGCAGCAGGTCTGCCGCTAGGCCTATCTTGGCCGACTGTTGGATATCAAGGCGTGCGCCTGAGGCTAGGGCGCCGGCGAGCGCTTGTTGCACCGCGCCTGCCGCTGATTCGATCTTGATCTGGACCTGGTTGTCCAGACGCGGGCCGGACGCGGCGGCGCTGGCGAAGGCATTTGCGACGGTTTGCTTCAGGGCGCTGGATAGCCCGCCAAGATCGGTTTGGGCCTCAGACTGGACTTGTGTGCCGAGCAGCGCTGCAAAGCCAGGTGGCAACGGCTTGCTACTCTGCGCTGGGTCGACGCGTTGATCCTCTGCGCCGGGCTGCCCTAGTCCGAATCGGGTTTCAACGCTTGGAAATACGCTGAGCGGCGACGGTACCGGGTTGCCCATTGCATTTCCCTTGGATTCCAATGGGGCATCCACTACCGGTTTGCCTGCGGTCTGCGCTGCAGAAATAAAAATGGCGTTGACGCTTGCCGTGAAGCCCGCGGCCTGCGCGTCTATGTCCCCGGCGGGCACGGCCGGTGCGGGTACATTCACGCCGAACAGCGCCCCAGCGGTGTAGACCGTTTGAATCGCCTTGTCTGCTGTCGGCGCCTTTGCGTCGATCAGTCCGCCGAACAACGTTGCTACCGCCGACTCGTCGAGTCCCTGGGCACGTGCGAAGGCGGCCAGACTTCCCATATCGGGCAGGGGGGCGTCGCTGGTGATCAAGTCAATTTGTGGTCCCAGTGCAACGAGTTGCAGGCCCGCCTGCGAAAGGGCAGGACCGGCAAACTCTTGCCGCCCCTGCTGCATGAACTGGCTTCGCATCAAATCGGAAAACTCGGTCCCGCGCATCTGGGACGCCGGGGTTGCAAGCCCTGGCGTAGCCTCGGCCACGGCGGCCAATTTGCTTGCGGCGGTAGAGAATAACAGGCTTGAATCCATGGTGTTCTGATCCTAGAAGGAGGCCACCAAACAGGGTGACAGAAGCATCCAAGCAAGAATCATGACAGGTTGAAAATTGCCGCAGGCCGCAAGGGCTCCGAAACACACTCGAATGTGTCGGGAATGCGTGGCATGGTCTTTGCTTTTATGTTCGGGCAAGCTTCATTTTTCCCCTCTGAAGCCGGCAATAAGGCCTTACCGCAACCCTGGCGACCCATGACCACACTGTCCCTGTCAACGATTCGACATAACCTGTCGCGGTTCAACCTGAATGACCTGAGCATTCCGGCGCTGGTTTTGCTGATCATGGGCATGCTGGTGATACCCATGCCGGCGATGTTGTTGGACGTGCTGTTCACTTTCAATATCGCGTCAAGCGTGCTGATCATCATGATCGCCATCGGTACGCGCAAGCCGCTCGAGTTTTCGTCCTTTCCCTCGGTGCTGTTGTTTGCGACGATGCTTCGGCTCGCGCTCAACGTGGCATCCACCCGTGTCATCTTGGTCAATGGCCATGAAGGGCACGAGGCGGCAGGAAAGGTAGTTGCAGCATTCGGAGAGTTCGTCATTGGCGGCAACTATGTGGTCGGCTTCATCATTTTCTCGATTTTGATGATTATCAACTTCATCGTGGTGACCAAGGGTGCAGGGCGCGTATCCGAGGTGAACGCCCGCTTTACCCTGGACGCCATGCCCGGCAAGCAGATGGCGATCGATGCCGACCTGAACGCCGGGGTGATCGACCAGGAGACGGCGAAACGCAGGCGCGCTGAACTGGCGCAGGAATCGGATTTCTTCGGCTCCATGGACGGCGCTTCCAAATTCGTCAGCGGCGACGCCGTTGCCGGCCTGCTTATTCTTATCATCAACTTGGTCGGCGGTTTGGCCATCGGCATTGGCCAGCACGGTCTCTCGCTGGGCGACGCGGGGCGCATTTACACGCTGCTGACGATTGGCGACGGGTTGGTCGCGCAGATTCCATCGCTGCTTCTTTCGCTGGCGACGGCCATCGTGGTCACCCGGGTGACCACCTCCGAGTCGATGACCGAGCAGGCTACCGCCCAACTTGGCGACCCGACTGCGCTCTTCGTCACCTCGGGCATCATGGCCATCCTGGGCGTTGTTCCTGGAATGCCGCACCTTGTCTTTATAAGCCTGTCGGCAGGCTCGGCGGCTCTTGGCTTCATGGTCTTGCGCAAACAGGCAGGACCAGCGGCGAGCGCGGCGGCGGAGGTGGCCGAGGCTGCTGCGGCGCTGGAGCAGCCCAAGGAACTTGACTGGGAGGATCTGGACCAGGTCGACCTGGTCGGCCTTGAAATCGGCTATGGGCTCATACCCTTGGTGAACCCCGAAACCGGCGGCCAACTGATGACACGCGTCAAAGGGGTGCGCAAAAAACTGTCTGCAGAACTCGGCTTCTTGGTGCAGCCAGTGCGCATACGTGACGCGCTGAGCATCGACCCCGACAGCTACCACATTGTCCTCAAGGGCGTGGTTCGGGGCCGCGGCAAGGTGAAGGTCGGGCACGAACTGGCGATCAATCCGGGTCAGGTCTACGGCGCGCTGGAAGGGACTCCAACGCAGGAACCGGCCTTTGGCCTGGAGGCGGTCTGGATCGAGCCTTCGCAGCGCGACCATGCCCGGACCCTGGGCTACACCGTCGTGGACGCCAGCACGGCTATTGCGACCCACCTGAACAAAGTGCTGCGCGACAACGCATCCGATTTGCTCAGCCACGACGACGTGCAGCAACTGCTTGACAAACTGACTGCCAAGTCGCCCAAGCTGGTGGAAGACCTGGTCCCCGGGAAACTGTCGCTGGGCGTGATGACGCGCACCTTGCAGAACCTGCTGAACGACTCGGTGTCCATCCGGGACATGCGAACTATCGTGGAAACTCTTTCAGAAGTTAGCGCACGCACTCAAGATCCGGACCAATTGACGTCGATGGTTCGACCGAGGCTCGGGCGCATGATCGTCCAGGGCTTGGTGGACGACAAGAACACCCTGTCCGTCATGACGCTGGACCCGGGGCTGGAGCAACTGCTGCACAACGTGCTGCAGCAAGGCGGCGGTCAAGGCCAGCCGGTCGTGATGGAGCCGGGCCTGGCCGAGCGTCTCTTTGGCGCCTTGCGCGAAGGGACCAAGGCGGTGGAGGAACTGGGGCAGGCAGCCGTTTTGGTGGTTTCGCCGGCGATACGACCCTGGCTGGCCAAGGCCGTTCGGCACCGTGTCAGCGAGCTGATGATTCTTTCCTACGCAGAAATTCCGGATGACCAGGCGGTCAAGGTCATCCATACGGTGCACGCCGAAACAAAGAAATAGACCCTGAGCCCTGACAAGAGAGACTAAGAATATGGAACTCAAGCGAATTCTGGCCAGCGACGCCCGCAGCGCGATCGACAGCGCCACCGCCCAGTATGGCCAAGACGTGCTGGTTATTTCCAACCATCGGGTCAACGGACAGACCGAACTGGTCGTTGCCGTTGACCTCGACGAGCAGCTGCAACCAGAGTCACCGGCCAAGCCCATGACCGCCTCTTCCGATTTCGGCAGCCAACTGGCCCGTATCGGAGCGCAGTCGAAATCGACGCCGGAGTCCATTGGCCATCAGCAAGGCGCAGCAAACGGCGCCGACCAACGCGAGTACATCAGAAGCCGCGAAATTGTCGACCTGGTTCGTGATGAACTGGCCGCGCTTCGTCGCGAGTTCAGG
The DNA here is from genome assembly GCA_903885415.1 of uncultured beta proteobacterium. GTDB lineage: Bacteria > Pseudomonadota > Gammaproteobacteria > Burkholderiales > Burkholderiaceae_C > CAISIP01. The sequence goes on along the minus strand of CAISIP010000290.1, from coordinate 6,254 downwards.
CTCAGCCAGCAGACCTCCGGTTGGGAACTGGGGCTGAGCGTATCGCCGGCCGTGCAGCCGCTAGTGTCCGCGCTGACCGAGGCGGGGGTACCCGCGGGGCTCAGGACGCTGCTACTCGACAGCATCAAGGACATGGGCAGCGAGCAGGATGCCTTGCAGGCCATCCGTGAGCAACTCGGCCACGCGCTTGCGCGACCGGAAGCCTTGCCGCCGCAGACCGGTGTGCACCTGATCGCCGGGCCCTCAGGAGCCGGAAAAACGCTCATGACAGCCCGCTTGGCCAGCCACGCGGTGTCGAGGTTGGGCGCGCGCCAAGTGGCGGTTATCACGTACCAGGACCTGCGTCTGGGCGCCTGGAGTCAGACCCAGATGCTGTGCGCGCAGACCGGCATCGAATGCTTCCGCGCCGACGACGCGGCGACTTTGCGCCTGCTACTGGGCGAGTTGTCGCACCGCAGTCTGGTGCTGATCGATACCCCGGGCGTTCAGATGGGATCGCGTATTGCCGAAGTTCTGGCGCTGTGCCCAACTGCAGCCTGCCATGCCATCGTTCCGGCCGATGCATCGCAAGCCACGCTCAACCGCGTGCTGAGGGCCCCCGGCGTTCGGTGGCAAAGCCTGATGGTCAGCAAGCTCGACGAGTCGACGCAGCCCTGGCCTTTGCTGCAATTCTTGTGTGATAATTCCTTGCCGTTGTCGGCATCAAGTGACGGCAGCAACACCATTGACTTGAAATGCGATTTGACGGTCGAGGCTTTGGTTGAAATGGCGATTGCGCATCTTCCCCTGTTGCCGGCAGACGAAGCGCCGGCCGGCAAGCACTTAAAGATTGAAATTTCCCAGTCTCAAAGGGTATTCTCGCCAAGCAGTCCGCGTGGACTGCGGGGACCTTTCAATTGAAAATAGATGATCGCGACATGACAAAGCCCTCCCGAACAGAAGTCATTGGCATCGCCAGTGGCAAGGGCGGAGTCGGCAAGACAACGGTCGCGGTCAACCTGGCGATTGCCTTGCGGCTGATGGGGCACCGCGTCATGCTGTTTGACGCCGACCTCGGCCTCGCGAACGCGCAGATCGCTCTGGGGTGCACCTGCCCCTATAACCTCAGCCATTTCCTGAGCGGACAAAAAACCCTGCAAGATATTACGGTCACTTCGCGCCATGGGGTGCTGCTGGTTCCGGGGGCCTCTGGCATACAGGAAATGGCGGCGCTGTCCAGAGTACAAGCGTCTAGGATCGTCCAGGCATTCAGTGCGCTGGAAGACGAAATAGACTATCTGATCGTCGACATGGCAGCGGGGATATCGCCCTCGGTACTGGCGTTCATGGCCGCGTGTCAGCGTCGCTACATCGTGGTTCGCGACGATCCTTCATCGATTGCCGACGCCTACGGAACAATCAAGGTGTTGATACAGGACTACGACCTCAACGAGATTTACCTGATACCGAATGCGGTGAAAAGCCAGACCGAAGGCCAGGGCCTTTTCCGTCGCATCAACCAGGTATGCGCCCAGTTCCTGAATTACACGACCCATTACCTGGGGTCCATAGAAAACGACGAACTGATACTCGCTGCCCACAAGAGATATGAACCGGTGATGGAGTTTGCACCGCGCAGCGGTGCGGCACGGGACTTTCGCAGGCTTGCCAAGTCGAGTTGCCAACTCCCGCCGATCAACCACCTGTCGGGCGGGATGCAGTTTTTTGTAGAGCGCCTAGTCCGGTTCAGGACCTGAGAGCATAGCTATGGTCGCGCCAACCCGTCTGTACGAAGATGTGCGCAACAACAGCGAGGCGCTGGTGTTGGCCCATCTGGGTATGGTCAAACGGGTGGCTTTGCACCTCAAGGTGCGGGTTCCCCCGTTCATGGAGCTCGACGAGTTGATCCAGGTAGGAATGATCGGCTTGCTGGAAGCGGCGCGGGCCTTCGATCCAGCCAAAGGAATTGAGTTCGAGAGTTTTGCGCTGAGCCGGGTTCGCGGCGCCATGCTCGACGAAGTGCGCCACTTGTCGTTCTTGCCGCGTTCTGCGGTGGCCTACAACAAGTCGGAAACCAAAGCGACCAATGTGCTTCAGTCCGAATTGGGCCGAGCGCCGACGCAGGCAGAACTCGCCGACCACATGGGAGACGACCTCGAAGCATTTCACAAGAAGCGTGGCCAGGCCAAGCGCTTTGAGACTTTTTCAATAGAAGTGATGACCGACGAGGTGATGAACATCGCCGACGAGTCGTCCAAGCAACCCGATGCGATCGTCGAGCACCAGCAATTCATGCGGTCGGTAGGCAGCGCCATTGGTGAATTGCCAGAGCGCGACCAGTTGCTGATGCAGCTGTACTATGTGGAAGAGCTCAACCTGAAGGAAATCGGCGAAGTTTTGGGGGTTACCGAGTCAAGGGTGAGCCAACTGCTCACGGCGATCGTGAAGAAGCTGCGTGTCAGCCTGAAGGTGGAGGAACTGACGGCGCCCAAATCGCGTAGCCAGCGCGCTCAGACAGCGCCAGGCCAATGATTGATCTTGGCGTGGACTCAAGTTTCCGGGCGACGGGCCGAATAATAGGGGGTACAGAAACCTTTCAGGAGCTGCCCCAAATGCGTATGAACTTCAAAGCCATGGAATCCTACGGTGCCGACAACTTGGCATCCCAGGCCTCGGTCGCCAGCAATATCGATCTGATTCAGATGCTGTTTGACGGCTTCATCGAAAGCCTGACGGCCGCCCAAGGCCACCTGAAGCATGGGGCTATCCAGGAAAAGTGCAAGTGCTTGGCACGCGCCAGCCGCATCGTGGTGGGCCTGCAAGGTTCTCTTGATTTCAACAAGGGGGGTGATTTGGCGCGCAACCTGGACGAGTTGTACAGCTATATCACCCGCCGACTGCTGCTTGCCAATGCCCAGAATGACGCGCAAGCGCTGGAAGAGATCCATGGCCTGATGAGCGAAATTCGCCAGGCTTGGCGTGACGTGCCGTCCTTGTTGCCGGCAAGAACGGTTGCAAGTATCCATTGAGGTGATGTTGGATTCCCACAGACTTCAGACCTGATTTAAGATGCCGGGGCTTTGACCCCGGCTTTTCAGGTTGGGTGATACTGAGCATGATTGGTTAGTTGTTCTGCGCGTTGGGAAAAAATTATGCTTGCTGTCGTCGGTTTTATTATTCTTTTTGGTTGTGTATTTGGAACCTATATAGCAGGTGGCGGGTCCATGGCGCCCATCATCCACGCAACGCCGCTTGAGGGCGGCTGTATTCTCGGCGCCGGCATCGGCGGCATGATGATCGGCAACAGTCCGGTCATCATCAAGGGCGCATTGGCTGGAATCGGCAAGACATTTTCAGGTTCAAAATACCACAAGCAGGACTATCTGAACACGATTTTCTGCGTGTCCAAGCTGTTGAAAGTCCTCAAGGGGGAGGGTGCCGTCGCTCTCGAGCAGCATATCGAGAACCCGGAGGCGAGCGCGATATTTTCAGAGTATCCCAAGTTGCTCAAGGACCATGCCATTTTGCATCTGATCTGCGACACGATACGGTTGCAGGTCGTTTCGCAGGGCACCTTGAGCCCGTCGGCGATGGAGGACGTGATGGACCTTGCGATCAAGACCCACCATCACGACGAAGTCAAGAACGCGGACGCGCTGGCCACCCTGGCGGGCGCCTTGCCGGCGCTGGGGATCGTGGCCTGCGTGCTGGGCGTGGTGAAAACCATGGCGGCCATCGACCAGCCTCCAGCGATTCTGGGCGGGCTGGTGGGCGCGGCGCTGGTCGGCACCTTTCTGGGCGTTTTCATGGCCTATGGCATGGTGGAGCCCTGGGCCAAGCGGCTAGCGCAGATCATCGACGAAGAGGGCGCCATGCCGATCGTCGTCAAGCAGATCATCATCGGGAACATGAACGGCCATCCGATGCCGCTGATTCTCGAGGCGGCTCGGGTGGGCATCAGCCACCATTGCCAGCCCAGTTTTGCCGAGGTATTTGACGGAATGCGGGGCAAATAGCGATGGCGACGGAGGAGCCCAAGCCGGACCCGGCGGCGGCTGAAGCGGCGGCTGCGGCGCCGGCGGACGATGCCGCACCGGCGCCGGCCGAGGCGGCGCTCGCACCGATCATCGTCAAGAAGATTCAGGATGGCCACGGCGGCGCCCACGGTGGTGCCTGGAAGATCGCGCTGGCGGACATGATGACCGCGATGATGGCCTTCTTCTTGTTGATGTGGATTCTGGGGGCGACCAACGACTCGCAGCGCAAGAGCATCGCCGATTATTTCAAGCCCACATCGGCAACCCAGATCACCATGAGCAAGATGGCCGGCTCCAACAGCATCATGGGCGGCGCGTCGTTCATTGACCCCGACGGATTGCCGTTGGCGGCAAAGCAAACCTCGTTGTTCGACATCGTGCGGCCCAATTCCCAGGGAGGTACGTCCGAGGGCGACGCGTCGCCTAAAGAGGACGGCAAGGGGGCCGGCAAGGAAGACGCCAAGGGCAAGGCCAAGGACGGAGACGAACTGAGCGAGGAAGAAAAGAAGAAGGTGGCGGCGGAAACCGACAAGGCCAATTTCGACAAACTGGAGAAGGAAACCCGCGAGCACCTGGCGGAAAACCCGAGCTTCCAGAAAATTCAGGAACAGGTTTCCTTCGTGCGTGAAAAGGAAGGACTGCGGATTGAAATCATCGATAAGGCCGACTTCTCCATGTTCGCATCGGGTACGACCCAGATGCCGGCGCAGGCCAAGGCCCTGATTGCCGAGGTCACCAAGTCGCTGTCTGCCATGCCCAACAAGCTCAGCGTTCGCGGCCATACCGACAGTGTCGCTTTTGCGAACAGCGATGGCCGCAACAACTGGTCGCTGTCGGCCGAGCGCGCCGAAACGACGCGTGCGATGCTCGAAAAGGGCGGCATCAAGAAGGAGCGTTTTCACCAGATTGAGGGCGTTGCCGACACGGCACCCTACAACCCGAATGACCCCAAGGATGCGCGCAACCGGCGCATCAGCATCACGGTTCGCTTTCGAGAGTGAGGGCGCGCGCCTCGTCAAGGGCTAGCGGCCCCGAGGCGGATGAATCTGGAAAATCTTGTGGGTCGCCCATGACAATTTCAGCACTTTTTGTGGTTTACTCGCAAATGTGTTGACGCAAACGGTTGACATTTCCGATTTGAGTGCGGCTTCCCTTCCTATGCTTCCTATGAGCAGGTCTACACCATGAACACTAGCGTGACGAGTGATGCGCCCAAGGGCGATGCGCCCGAAGGCGAGGTGCCTAAGACGGGAGGCTCCACGGTGTGGGACGCGCTCTTTATGGTGTTCCTGGTCTTTATGCTGGCCTTTGTGGCCTGGGTCGGAATGCTGTCGTATGCGGAGGGCATGAAGAACGAGGTGACCAAGCGCAATGGCGAAGCCTGGGCCAAGTGGCTGGGTGACGCCAGCGCCGAGCGTTCCAACCCGGGGTTTGCTGTGGCCGAGTGCGCCGCGGGCGCGCCGGCGGAGGCGGTTGCGGCGGCTTCGCCGGCTGCTGCGAAGGAGGCGGTTAAACCGGAGGACGCGGCGGTTCCCCCTGCGCCTGAAAACGGCAATGCCGCCGGCCCCAAGCTCTGGGGCGAATGCCTCAAAGCGCTCACCAAGTCCGGCGCCCCTTTGGCGGAGCGGGTCAATCCTTTTTCAGAACAGGCCATGGACAAGGTGGTCGTCAAATGCGACCCGACCGACCGCGCGCTGGCGGGGGCGCTTATGCTGGAGAAGATCACCGCCACCCCATTGGGTTCGGCCGTGCCGACCATCTACTCGCCGCTGGCCGACTCGGATCCGATCGGACAGAAACTGCAGTTACGGGTAACGGTTTGCGACAAGGGTTCCTACCCGGTTCGCATCGCAGAATTTGATTTCTGAGGTAAACAGCATGCAATCAGTAGAGGAAATCAAGGCGCTGATTCGGCGGGCCGAAGTCTCAGAGGATGAAGCTCGGCCGGCAGCACTCGGGAAAGACGTTTCGTTTCGCAAGTGGCTGTACAGCTGGTTGCTGGACCCGACGATCTCTGGCAACTATCACAAGCCGGTGGACAAGTGGACCGGCATGCTCATTGTCGCCAACCTGTTCGTACTTCTTTTCGAGCATGTTCCGGCGATCTTCGAGCCCAACAAACACCTGTTTCACGCCTTCGACGTTTTTTCGGTGGTCGTCTTCACCATCGAATACCTGCTTCGTTTTTACCTTGCACCGGAGGACCAGGAGTTTAAGGGCGGCAAGCATCCTTATTTG
>CAISIP010000289.1 GCA_903885415.1 uncultured beta proteobacterium | reverse complement strand
TTCAAGCGCCTGACCCGCGAGTGGGGCACCAGCGACCAGTTGCTGAAAAAGGCGCAGCAGCGCAACCTTAACTTCGGCAGCCACATCAAGACCGACAAGCAACTCAAAGAGTGCACGCTGAACTTCGAGAAGGTGCTGGGCGCCATGCTGCCGGTCTCCACCATTCGGCTCAACGCCAACTCGCGCTCGGCCAACGTGTTTTTGTCGTTGGTGCCAGACCCCGTGCCGGACTCCGTCACCCTGAGCTCCAACGCCAGCGTGCGGGCGATCATGTTGCTGCGACCCAGTGGCATGCTCGACAGGTACACCGGGGTGGTCATCTCCGGGCACGCCGTAGACCGGGTGATTCAGCGCTGCAGGATGATCAATCTGCCGATTTGCAACGACGATATGCAGGCCATCCATGCAGAGTTTGCCGATGCGCTCCCGCTGGCCTGCCTTGCCTGCAGCGTCTTAGGGCAACCGGATCCCGCCAGCGGCCAGGCTGATTTGGCCAACGTGCTGCTCCCTTCCGCCAATGGCGTCTTCTTGGCCAGCTGGCTGGTCGATAGCCAGCAACTGCTCATCAAAACATTCGTAGACCGAAGCCATCTGCTGCCCTCACAACTGCAAGCTGTGCAGGAAATCGCGCGCATCGGCGAGGGGCAGGTGGGGGCCCATATTTTGGATGCGATGGCCCCGGGGTGGCTCAACCTGACACGCCAAGACATCAACCAACGACTGTTTGACGCCTGGCGGCACTATGGCTGGCGCTTTGACACCGAGCGGCTGCATCCGGGCCTGTCGGACCCTGCGTGGCTGGTGCATTGAGTCAAGAGCCCACAACCGATGGCCGGCTTGTACACAGCAAGACCCCCATTTTTTATCACAGCCAGCAGCAAGTCGCCTACGCGTTCATCTCCGTTCAAAAGATACCTGAATTCGTCCGCCAATCGGCTCGCCTGCCGACCGCTTTTGAGCCCTACCAGGAGAGCGACTTTTGGCTTGCCCACAGCCGCAACTTTGTGAGCGACGTGCTGCTTTGCAAGACCAACAATGGCTTTGGTACCAAGGACGCGCAAATCAACCAGGCCTTGCATTACTCCAACGCATCTCTGTGGGCGGCGGCCCAGCATGTGCTAACGCACGGTGGGGTTGCGTGCTCGGCATCGCAAGGGTTTCACCATGCGCACTTTGACCATTGCTATGGGTACTGCACCTTCAATGGACTGGTGATTGCGGCCAAGAAGGCACTTGCGTCGGTGGACAAGGTGCTGCTGATCGACGGCGATGCCCACGTGGGCGACGGCACAGAAAACTGTCTGCAGGCTTTGAACCTGACGCGCCGCATCATCAACGTCACGCGCGATGAAATTGGTGCACATGCGCAGCGCAAGTTTGCTGCCGAAGATTGGGAGGCGTTTGCCAACACGCTGCTGAAAAAGCACAAGCCGGGATTGGTGCTGTACCAAGCCGGTGCCGATGCCTGGGCCAAGGACCCGCTCGGGGCAGGCTATTTGTCATTAAAAGGGCTGGAGTCCAGGGACAGGGGCATCTTCGCCGCGACGAAGAAGGCGGGGGTTCCGATTGCATGGAACCTTGCTGGCGGCTATGCCAATCCAATGCAAAAAACGATCGATATCCATCTGCAAACGCTTCGTGTTAGTGACGAGGTGTGGTTTTAGAGTCCCGTGGGTAGTAACCGGCGAAGTATTCGCGGATGTGAGCTAGGCCTAGACCTAGACCGGGACCTAGACCTAGATCGGGACTCGAAAGCTGGGGCACTAATCTAGGGGAGTATCATGGTCCCAGCTCAGAAAGGGCAACGATGAGCGAGGTGGTGCGGCTCTATCAATACAAGACCCTTTTGTCCAGCGGCAAGGTGGTGGGCAAGGCCGCGCTCCTGAATGCGCTGGAGATATCGGACGCCACTTTCAAGCGCGACATCGCCAAGCTGCGCGACCAGTTGCACGTTCCGATCCGCTTTAACCGCGATCTGGGCGGCTACCAGATGGAGCAGTTGCACACCGACACCGAGCTCCCGGGTGTCTGGTTCTCGGCCGACGAGATGCTGGCGCTGCTGACCATCGAGCAAATGCTCACCCAACTCGAGCCCGGGCTGCTCGGCCCCAAGTTAAAGCCGCTGCAGCAGCGCCTGGCCGACATGTTGGCCAAGCAGGGCATCAGCCAGGGGCAACTGGCGCAGCGCATTCGGCTGCTGCAAGCCGGCAAGCGCCGGGTCACGCTCAAGAACTTCGAGGCGGTGGCGTCGGCCACCATGGGGCGCAAGCGCATCGCCGTCGCGCATTACAACCGGCAAAACGGCGAACAGGTGCAGCGCACGGTGTCGCCCCAGCAGCTGGTCTATTACCGCGACAACTGGTACCTGGACGCCTGGTGCCATCTGCGCCAGGCGCTGCGCAGCTTCGCGGTCGACGCTATTGCCACCTGCGACGTGCTGGGCGAAGCGGCGCACGAGGTGGACGCAGAGCAGTTGCACCGGGCCATGCGCTCGAGCTACGGCATTTTTGGCGGCGCGCCAAAGGCCTGGGCCAAGTTGCGCTTCACGCCGGAGCGGGCCCGCTGGGTCAGCCGCGAGCTATGGCACCCGGCGCAGCGCAGCGAGACCGAGGCCGATGGCAGCTATGTCTTGCAGGTTCCGTACTCGGACGAGCGGGAGTTGGTGGGCGACATCTTGCGCTTTGGCGCCGAGGTGGAGGTGGTGGAACCTGCGGATTTGCGCGGTCGGGTGAAGAGGGCGCTGCATGAGGCGGCGGGGCGTTATGTTTGATGGCTGTGGTGGCTGACTTCAGGCGCTGTTCATGGGACCTGAGCTCCGTAGCGCAACTTAGCCCAAGCCACTTATCCAAAAAGGCAATGCGCACTTTATGAATCGCGTCGCACAATCCATCGGAAAATGGTTGGCCACCTACCTGAGCAAGGAGATGGAAATCAACGGCACAGCGCCGGCTTCCAATCCCCTGCATCTACAGGCCACCTTACGCCCCGGTGATGTGCTGCTGGTCGAGGGCAACACCCGGCTCAGTGGCGCCATCAAGTACCTCACCCAGTCCACCTGGTCGCATGCCGCGCTGTATGTGGGCAACCATTTTGCAGATCATGTTCCCCCCGATCATTGCCTGATAGACGCCGATACGGTGCATGGCGTTCGCAGCACCAGCCTTGAAAAGTTTTCAAGTTTGCACACGCGAATTTGCAGACCGATTGGGCTTAGCGAGCAGGAGTGCGCAATGGTCACCATGGCAGCTATCTCGCAAATAGGCCATCAGTACGATCTGCGCAATGTCATAGACCTGGCCAGGTACCTGTTTCCCACCCCGCCGGTGCCAACCCGTTTTAGAAGGCAGCTGCTGTCGCTGGGCAGCGGTGACCCTACACGGGCCATCTGTTCTACCCTGATTGCCCAGGCTTTTGGAAGCATCCGCTACCCCATCATTGCCAAGGAGCGCAAGGGCCCAGAACCTTTTAGCCTTGAGCATGACTACCAACCAAAGCCCTTCAATTCCAAACACTTTTCCCTGCTCACGCCCAGGGACTTTGATGT
>CAISIP010000288.1 GCA_903885415.1 uncultured beta proteobacterium | reverse complement strand
TAAGCAGCCTGCGAAGCACGGCGCGTCTTCAGGCGCGGGAAATAGGTATAGACCTTCTCCAGGTTGCGGGCGACTTCAGCGCTGTCCTTACGGGTGTAGCCGCCGGTCAGCAGGTTTTCCTCGATCGTCAGATGGGCGAAGCAATGCCGGCCCTCCATCACCTGCACGACACCGCGCTGGACCAGGTCGGCCGGCGTCAGGTTTTCGATGCGCTCGCCTCGCAACTCAATCGACCCCTTGGTCACTGCGCCGCGCTCGCCCCTGAGCAGGTTGGACACCGCACGCAGCGTTGTCGTCTTGCCGGCGCCGTTACCACCGAGTACCGCGGCTATCTTGCCCTCGGCCACCTGGAGCGACACGCCTTTGAGCACCAGGATCACATGGTTGTAGATCACCTCGATGCCGTTGACATTCAAAACAATGTTGGGATTACTCATGAAAGATCCGATAGGGCCAATGGAAAGATCGGCAGCGCTGACCTTTCCATTGGCGGCTCCACAGAGCCACACCCGGGAACCGGCGAGCCGGTTCCCGGGCTTCATCAGGACTGGCAGTCCTGGGGGGTGCGCGGCGCCAGTTTCTTGTCTGCAGCGTACTTGGCCGCTGTGGACTTGACCAGCGGCTTGAGAATCTGCTCGTCGGCCTGCATCCAGTCAGATGAGAAGTTCCACTTGGCGCCGTCCCAGGTATGGACCCGCGCCCAATTCGACCCCATATGGTCGACGCATGATGTGCTAATCGGACGCATCACGCCGGCAAAGCCCAGCGCGTCGAGTTTCTTCTGGTCGAGCGCCAGGTTCTCCAGTCCCCAGCGCGCCTGCTCGCCGCTCACCCACTTACCTTTGCCAAAGCGCTCCTGCGCCCGACGAACGCCTTCGACGCCCATCATCGCGCTCATCGCGCCGCGCATATACAGCACCTGCCCCACCTCGTCTTTCGGACCCGTACCCTGGCCCTTGCCGTGGACCAGCGCCAGTATGTCCTTGACGACCTTGGAGTTCGGCTCGGCGCCGTGCTGCATGGTCACCGCGTTGTAGCCTTTGGCGCCATCGCCGACGTCCTTCACATCGGGCTCCGCCCCCGACCACCAAACGCCGTACATCTGATTGCGCGGGTAGCCGGTCGCCTGCGCTTCTTTAAGCGATGTTGAATTCATCACGCCCCAGCCCCACAGAAATACATAGTCCGGCTTGGCTTGGCGCACCTGCAACCAGGTGGCTTTTTGCTCAACGCCGGGGGCGGTCACCGGCAACAACTGTAGGTTAAAGCCGAGCATCGCAGCGCGCTCCTGCAGCAGCGGGATCGGTTCCTTGCCATAGGGCGAGTCGTGGTAGACCAGGGTCACTTTTTTGCCCTTGAGCTTGTCCAGACCGCCCTCCTTCTTACCAATCGCCTGCACCAGCACATCAGCCGCCAGCCAGTAGGTGCCGGCGAGCGGAAAGTTCCACTTGAAGACGCTTCCGTCCTGCGACTCGCTGCGGCCGTAGCCCGCGGTAACCAGCGGAATCTTGTCGCCGGGCGCCTTTTCGGTCAGCGCAAAGGTGATTCCGGTCGACAGCGGCTGAAACAGCGTGGCGCCGCCGTGCTTGCCCTTGAGCCGCTCATAGCACTCGACGCCGCGCGCCGTGTCGTACATGGTCTCGCACTCTTCGTACAGTATCTTCACGCCATTGATACCGCCCCTGGCGTTGACCAGCTTCAGGTAGTCGGAATAGCCGTTAGCCCATGGAACGCCGTTGGGCGCATAGGGGCCGGTCCTGTATGGCAGGCCGGGGAAGAACTGCTCCTTGGCCTGCGCAAATGCGCCGGCGCCGGCAGCCGCCAGCAAGCCGGCCAGCAAAATATTGCGGATTTTCATGGGTATCTCCTTGGTAGAAAAACGGCATTCGCATGCCGGGTGGTGACGAACAGAACTCGAGGGTGCAACACAAACAGGTCGCCACGGTATATGGGCGTGGCAGGCGAGCCAAGGTCGGCGATCATGGGCTTTAGTGCGGAAAGGGCCACAGGCGCATCTTCTGTTTGCCCACCGCCCACAGGCGTGCGATGCCGTGCGGCTCCACTATAAGAAACCAGACGATCAGCGCGCCAAAGATGATCAGTTCCGCGTGCGCTATGCCCGCGGTGGAAATCGAGATGCCAAACACGCCGCCCAGCACCGGCAGGAACTGGTTCAACGCGATCGGGAGTATGACGATGAATCCGGCGCCAAAAAAGCAGCCCATGATCGCGCCCATGCCGCCGATGATCACCATGAACAGCAGCCGGAACGACTGGTCCACGGAAAAAGCGGCCGGCTCCCAAGCCCCCAGATAGACGAAGCCCCACAGCGCTCCGGCAACGCCGACGATGAAGGAGCTGACGGCAAAAGCGGTCAGCTTAGCGTACATCGGGCGGATGCCAATCACCGCTGCGGCGACGTCCATATCGCGGATCGCCATCCACTCGCGGCCGATCGCACTGCGCACCAAATTCTTAGCCATCAGCGCCAGCAGCACTAAAACCGAAAGGCACAGCAGGTACTTGGAAATCGGATTCTCAATCGGAAATCCCGCCAGCTGCAGACCCGACACCGACACCGATCCCGACGGCGAATCATGGGTGAACCATTTGATGCGCAGGAACATCCAGTCGCTGAAGAACTGCGCTGCCAGCGTTGCCACCGCCAGATACAGGCCCTTGACGCGCAAGCTGGGCAGGCCGAACAGGATGCCGAAAGCTGATGCGCACAGCCCGCCAAGAATCAGCGTCAGCAGCAGCGGCATGCCGGGCACGCGCACATAGACGTTGAAGGCAGCGTAGGCACCCACGGCCATGAAAGCACCCGATCCGAGTGAAATCTGGCCGCAATAGCCGACCAGAATATTCACACCCAGCGCGGCCAGCGCCATGATCAGAAAGGGGATCAATATGGCTCGAAACATATAGTCGCTTGCCAGCATCGGTACCAGGACGAAGGCTGCTGCCACCAGCGCCAACACCGCCCATCGGTCCTGCGCGATCGGGAATATCTGCTGGTCCGCCCGGTAGCTGGTCTTGAACTGGCCGTTTTCTCTATAGAACATGTGTCGTTACTCTCAGACGCGGTCGATGATCTTCTCGCCGAACAGGCCCTGCGGTCGGAAAAGCAGGAACCCCAGCGCCAACACATAGGCAAACCAGATTTCGATGCCGCCGCCTACGAAAGGACCGAGGAAAACCTCTGACAGTTTTTCGCCCACGCCAATGATCAGGCCGCCAATGATGGCGCCCGGCACCGACGTCAGCCCGCCCAGGATCACGACCGGCAGCGCGCGCAGCGCCACGGTGGTCAGCGAGAACTGAACGCCCAGTTTGCTGCCCCATATCATTCCTGCGACCAGCGCGGTAATGCCCGCAACGCACCAGACGATCACCCAGATTCGGTTGAGGGGAATCCCGATCGACTGCGCCGCCTGGTGGTCGTCTGCCACAGCGCGCAGGGCGCGGCCGGTTGCCGTTTTTTGGAAGAACACGCTGAGCAGCGCAACCAGAACGGCGGCGATCAGCGCTGCGTAAAGATCTTCCTTGTTGATCAGGATGCCCCCCTCGAACATGGTCTCGAAGGCCATGATCGGCTCCTTCGGCATGCCGATATCGAGCTTGTAGATATCGCTGCCGAAAATGGTCTGGCCCACGCCGTCGAGAAAATAGCTGATCCCCAAGGTCGCCATCAGCAGCGTGGTTCCCTCCTGATTGACCAGATGGCGCAACACCAGACGCTCGATCAGCCAAGCGACTAGGAACATGAGCACCGCAGCGATGGCAAAAGCCGCCATGTTCGCGACAAGGCGACTTTCGAGGCCGGTCGCCATCGGAATCCACTCGGCCAGCCGTGCCATCGCAAGCGCGGCAAAGAGCACCATAGCCCCCTGCGCAAAGTTGAATACCCCCGACGCCTTGAAGATCAGCACAAAGCCGAGCGCAACCAGCGAGTACAGCATGCCCGCCATCAGGCCGCCGAGCAGGGTTTCCAGAAAAAAAGCCATTTCAATCCGTTCAGTTGGGTACAGCGTCCGCCGGCTTTGCCAGTTGCTTCCTATCGCGCAAAGGTCCCGCCAATATCAATGTGTCGTCCCCAGATAGGCGCTGATCACAGCCGGGTTGTTGCGAACTTCCTCAGGCGTTCCGTCGCCGATTTTCTTGCCGTAATCCAGCACCACGACCCGATCCGATATGTCCATGACAACGCCCATGTCGTGCTCGATCAGAACCACCGTGGTACCGAACTCGTCGTTGATGTCCAGCACAAAGCGGCTCATGTCCTGCTTTTCTTCCAGATTCATGCCGGCCATCGGCTCGTCGAGCAGCAGCACCTGCGGCTCCATGGCGAGCGCACGCCCCAAATCAACCCGCTTTTGCAGCCCGTAGGGCAGTTGGCCGACGGCGGTCTTGCGGTAGGCCTGAATCTCAAGAAAGTCGATGATGTGTTCCACGAATTCCCGGTGGCGGATTTCCTCGCGCTCCGCAGGACCGATGCGCAGGGCCTGCAGCAACAGGTTGCTCCTGATGCGCAGGTTGCGGCCGGTCATCAGGTTGTCGATCACGCTCATGCCCTTGAACAACGCCAGATTCTGGAAAGTGCGCGCGATCCCCATGCTCGCGACCTGGTGGCTGTCCATGTGGCTGAAGGTCTGGCCCTTGAAACTGATCGTGCCTTGCTGCGGCGTATAGACGCCGTTGATGCAATTGAGCATGGAGCTCTTCCCGGCGCCGTTGGGTCCGATGATGGCACGCACCTCATGCTCGCGCACGTCAAAGGATATGTCGGTCAGCGCCTGCACGCCACCGAAAGAAAGGCTGATGTTGCGAACGTCGAGGATGACGTCACCGATCTTCTTGGCGGTCATGCAGCGGCCTTTACCGGCACGAAGGTTTTCGCATCCGAAATCTTCAGCGTGGCGCTGACCTGGCCGCTACGCCCGTCCTCAAATTTAACGGCGGTCTCGATGTACTGCGCCGTCTTGCCCGCGTACAGCGCTTCGACCAGCGGCTGGTACTTTTCCGCGATAAAGCCGCGCCGCACCTTGTTGGTCCGGGTGAGTTCGCCGTCGTCGGCATCCAGTTCCTTGTGCAGCACCAAAAAGCGGCTGACCTGGCTGCCCGCGAGCAACTGGTCGCGACTGAGGTCGGCGTTGACCTTCTCCACGCAGTCCTGTATGAGTTGGTAAACCTCGGGCTTCTGCGCTAGGTCGGTATAGCCCGCGTAGGGCAGGTTGCGCCGCTCGGCCCAGTTGCCGACCGCTTCGACGTCGATATTGACCATCACGCAAACCCGGTCCCGGCCGTCGCCATAAGCCACCACTTCCTTAATGAAGGGGAAGAACTTGAGCTTGTTCTCGACGTACTTGGGCGCAAACATTGCACCGTCGTTGGCGCCTCCGGCAATGCGACCCACATCCTTGACCCTGTCGATGATCTTCAAATGTCCTTGCGCATCCAGGAAGCCGGCGTCGCTGGTGCGGTACCAGCCGTCGGCGCTCAGCACCTCGGCGGTGGCCTCGGGGTCCTTGTAGTAAGCCTTCAACAAGCCGGGGGAGCGGACCAGAATTTCGCCGTTGTCGGCCACCTTGATCTCGACGCCCTCGATGGGAACTCCGACGGTATCGGCGCGCGCCTCGCTGTCGGGCTGCAGGCAGACAAAGACCGCTGTCTCGGTGGATCCATAGAGCTGCTTGAGGTTGACGCCGATCGAACGGTAAAAGGTGAACAGGTCGGGGCCTATCGCTTCGCCAGCGGTGTACGCAACCCGCACCCGGCTCATCCCCAGGTTGTTGCGAAGCGGGCCGTAGACGATCCAGTCACCGAGCCGGTAGAGCAGTCGGTCCACCAGCCCGACCGGCTGGCCGTTCATCCTGGCCGGCCCGACCCGCTGCGCGACTGCCATACAAGCATGGAATATCTTTCGCTTGATCGCGCTTGCGTCTTCCATGCGGATCATCACGCTGGTCAGCAGTCCCTCGAAGACCCTGGGCGGCGCGAAGTAATAGGTCGGTCCTATTTCCTTCAAATCGATGTTGACGGTGGCAGCCGACTCGGGGCAGTTCACGACATAGCCACAAGCGAGCCACTGCGCATAGCTGAATATATTCTGCCCAATCCAAGCCGGCGGCATGTAGGCCAGTACCTCTTCGGCATGGGTCAGGCCGTCGAACCGGGCGCCTGCCTGGGCACGATTGAGCAGGCTGTTGTGGGTATGGACCACGCCCTTGGGATTGCCGGTGGTTCCCGAGGTGAAGAACATGGCCGCCTCGTCGCCGGGTTGGCCCTGCGCTATTTCGGCGCGCGCAAAGCCGTCGTGCAGCGCGGCGAAAGCCTTGCCGGCTGCGAGCAGTTCGTCGATGGATGCCAAGCCGATGGCGTCGTACTTGCGCAGGCCGCGCGGGTCGTCAAAGTAGATGTGCTCCAACTGCGGGCAGCGCTCGCGGATCTCCAACAGCTTGTCGACCTGCTCCTGGTCTTCTGCAAAGGCGAAGCGAACGTCGGCATTGTTGATAGGGAACACGCACTCGGCGGCGGCGGCATCCTGATACAAGGGGATCGGGACTGCACCGAGCGATTGCGCAGCCAGCATGGTGGCATACAGGCGCGGACGGTTGGCACCCACCACCACCATATGCTCGTTGCGGCGCAGACCGGCCTGATGCAGCCCGCACGCAAGTGCTTCAACCATAGCGGCCAGCGCGGACCAGCTCAGCGTCTGCCAAATCCCGTATTCCTTTTCGCGCATGGCAGCGGCGTCTGGCCGCTCGGCGGCGTGTTGCAGCAGCAATTTGGGAAAAGTCGTTTGCACTGGGCTTCCTTAAGTCCTGAACCCCGCTGGAGATCCACAGCGAGCCTTCCAAGCGCGATCAGGCGTCCCGGATGGGTACAAATGTAGGGAGATATTTGACGCCGGGATGTCGGTTGGACGACAATTGGGTCTTTCGGAGACTAGGGCTTTCCCTAGGTTCACGCTTCTATTCCGCTCTATTTCTGACGCAGCTGATCCATGTCAACCGATTCGTCCCTGTACCAGCGTCGGCGCCCCGCGCTGGAGTCCGAACTCGCAACCATCCCATGGCTCGCGGTACTTGACCCTGCGCAGCGTGAGCGCGCGACGCTGCAAATTCTGGTGACGCAGGCCATGCCGGGCGACATTATTTGCCGAACGGGCCGACAGGCCACTTACTGGTTTGGCGTCGTAGACGGACTGCTGAAGATGAGCAGCGACAACGCCGAAGGCCAGACCATGACTTATACCGGCCTGCCCCCTGGTGGCTGGTTTGGAGAAGGGACCGTGCTCAAGCGCGAATCCTACCGCTACAACATCCAGGCGCTGCGCAGGAGCATCGTCGCCGGGTTGCCGGTCGACACCTTTCACTGGTTGCTTGGCCAGTCCATCGGCTTTAACCGTTTCGTCATGAACCAGCTCAACGAGCGCCTCGGGCAATTCATCGCAGTGCGCGAGATCGACCGGATGAACAGCCCGGACGCACGCGTGGCGCGCAGCCTGGCGGCGCTGTTCAACCCGGCGCTGTTCCCGGGCGTGGGCGAAGTGCTGCGCATCACGCAGCAGGAACTGGCGTACCTGGTCGGGCTGTCGCGACAGCGCGTCAACCTGTCTTTGAACACCTTGCAGGCGCGTTCGCTCATCCGGGTCGAATATGGCGGACTGCGGGTATTGGATCTGACGGCGCTGCGATCGAGCGTCTTTTTGAGCCACAGAGAAACACATGCCTAACTTGAAGCCAAAGCCACCAGGCGCCTTTCAGCGCGCGCCCAATCCCACCGGCACCGCGCCTATCCGCAGGGCCTCGGACGGCGGCGGGGCGGGCACCAGCCGGCTCAACAAGCGCATGGCCGAGCTCGGCATGGCGTCACGGCGTGAGGCAGACGACTGGATTGCGCGCGGCTGGGTCAGAGTCGACGGACAGGCCGCGACCATGGGCATGCAGGTCGCGCCCGGGGCGCGCATAGAGATCGCCAAACAGGCCCAGGGACAACAGGCGAACCAGGTGACGATTCTGGTGAATAAGCCGATGGGTATTGTGAGCGGGCAGGCTGAGGACGGCCACCTGCCGGCGATCACGCTGGTGCAGCCGCATAACCGCTGGGCCGAAGACAACGCACGCTTTTTCTTCCACCCCAAGCAACTCCAAAGTCTGGTGCCAGCGGGCAGGCTCGACATCGACTCGATCGGCCTGCTGGTGCTGACCCAAGACGGCCGGGTCGCGCGCCAGCTGATCGGCGAGGACTCGGCCATGGAAAAGGAGTACCTGGTGCGGGTCGCCTACACCGGCCTGAACCAGGTGGACCCGACCCCGCAGCAACTCACCCGCATGGACGACGACGACCCTGTCACCACCAATGTGCAGGCGGTCTTCCCGCCTTCCATGCTGGCGCGCCTGCGCCTTGGGCTGAGCCTGGATGGCCAAGCGCTCAAGCCCGCCAAAATCACCTGGCAAAACCCGGAGCAACTGCGCGTCGTGCTCACCGAAGGCAAGAAGCGCCAGATAAGGCGCATGTGCGAGCTGGTCGGCCTCAAAGTCGTCGGCCTCAAACGGGTCCGCATCGGCAATGTGATGCTGGGGAACCTGCCGCTGGGTCAATGGCGCTACCTGGCGCCACACGAGCGTTTTTAGCCTTGCACCATGCGGCCAAGCGTCCCGTACCCGCAGGGTCCGGCTGCGCGTTGCAGCGCCCGCAAGGACCGGTTAGCCTTGAAAGCCTCGGCCTAGCCCATAATTGAGGGTTGCGTGGCAGGGCGGATTTCCGCCTTTTCGCGCCGACGCCGTCCTCTTATAGCCACCGACAAAGACCACCCCACTTCATGAGCAAGCAAACCCTATCCTTTCAGGCCGAAGTAGCGCAACTGCTGCATCTGGTCACGCATTCGCTGTACTCCAACAAGGAAATCTTCCTGCGCGAGCTGATCTCCAACGC
>CAISIP010000287.1 GCA_903885415.1 uncultured beta proteobacterium | reverse complement strand
GGTGCAAGACTTGCAAAGTAACACCGAGCAGCGCGTGGCGATGTTTCGCCGCATGGCCAGCAATTCCAAGGACTTGCGCTTGTCCCAGGATGAGAGACAGCAGATTTACCTTGAGTTCGACAAGCGCCTGTCCGTCCAGTTGATCCTCAAGGCGGTCGAATTTCGCGACCTCGCGGCCAGTTTGCAGTTGCTGAGCGCCGAAGGCATAGAACGCGCCTACCAATTTTTGATCCTCAGTTATGGGCTGGCCTGCGGACTGCTGGCGCTCTGGGTGCTGACGGGGCTGCAGGTTGCCCGCTTGCTGCGCCAGGGCTTGGTGCCGCTGCACCAGGGCATGGCCATCGTCGCCAGCGGCGACCTGGCTTTCCGGGTCAAGGCCGAAGGCGCTGGCGAGCTCGCAGACTTGTCCCACTCATTGAACGCGCTGAGCGCTCGGCTCGAACGGACCTCGTCGGACTTGCAGGAGGCAGTCGATCGCCTAGAGAAAATAAATAGCCGCGTTCCCGGCATCGCCTTCATCCAGTTCCGTAAACATGTCGATGGCAAGTTCAGCATCCCCTATGCAAGCCAAGGCCTCGCCGATATTTTTCATGTCAGCCTGGCGGCCGTGCGCGAGGACGCTGCAGCCTGTTTTTCTGCGGTCGATCCGGACGATCTGCCGCAGTTGTTGGTGACATTGGAGCAATCGGCCGTTGCGTTGACGCCCTGGGTGCATGAGTACCGGCTGCAGGTGGCGGCTGGCAAACCCGATGTCTGGCTGACATCCAATGCCATTCCGCAGGCTGAGAAAGAGGGTTCGGTGTTGTGGTGTGGCTTCATCGTCGACAACAGCGAACACAAGCGACTCGTTAAGGACTTGAGCAGCAGCGAGACGCGCTTCAGGGCGTTTTTCGAGAAGAATTCATCGGTGATGTTGTTGGTCGATCCGGAGAAGCATTGCTTAATCGATGCCAATGAAGCCGCTGCCCGCTTTTACGGCTATCCCAGGCAGCGGCTGATCGGCATGCCCATCAGCGAGATCAATACCATGCCCGAGCAGGAAATTGCCGCTGAAATCCAGCAGGTCATGAAACTGTCGGCAAAACGGCTTCATTTCAAACACCGCTTGGCCTCGGGCGAGCTACGCGATGTCGAGATCTATGCAAGCCTGATCGACGCCGGTGGGCGCAAGGTGCGGCTGGCCATCATTCACGATGAGACTGAGCGCAAGTTGGCAGAGGAAAAGCTGGAACTCGCCGCCAATGTTTTCCGCAATGCCCGCGAGGGCATCATGATCATCGACCAAGACCGGATGATCCTCGACGTCAACGAGGCCGTCAGCCGCATCAGCGGCTATGGACGCGACGAAGTAGTGGGCCAGAAGCAGAGTCTGCTGCCGGGAGGGGCCCATACAGCGCAGGTCTACATCGATATGTGGACCGAGCTGATGGCCAAAGGCCACTGGTACGGCGAAGTCGAGATCCGCCACAAGAATGGTTATGTCATAGAGACGCTGCAAACCATCAGCAAAGTAACGAGCACCCAGTCACCGCATTACGTGGCGCTGTTCTCGGATATCACTGCGCTTAAGGCGCACGCAAGACAGCTTGAACATCTCGCGCACTATGATCCCTTGACAAATCTGCCGAACCGGGTGCTGCTGACCGATCGTTTGACCCAAGCGATGGCCGCTGAAGCCCGCCGCGGGATGATGCTGGCGCTGGCCTACATGGATCTTGACGGGTTCAAGGACGTCAACGATCGCTACGGGCACGAGGTCGGTGACAAGTTGCTGGTCGCTCTGGCCAAGAACATGCAACAGGTGTTGCGCGAAGGCGATACCCTTTCCCGCATTGGCGGCGATGAGTTTGTCGCCCTGCTGCTGGATCTGAGCGATCAGGAAATGACCTTGGAGTTTCTGCCCCGGCTGCTCAATGAAGCGGCCAAGCCGGTGCACATCGACGGCTTGACTGTGCAGGTGTCGGCCAGCCTGGGACTGGCTTTTTTCCCGCAGCCGGAGCCGGTCGACTCGGACCAATTGCTGCGCCAGGCGGATCAGGCGATGTATATCGCCAAGTTGAGTGGCAAGAACCGCATTCACGTTTTCGACGCCGAGCTCGATCGCAGCGTGCGCGGCCATCATGAGAGCATCGACCAGATCCATGCCGCGCTGGTGCAAGGCGAGTTCATCCTGCACTATCAGCCCAAGGTCGATATGCGCAGCGGTGCGGTGCTGGGCGTCGAGGCGCTGATTCGATGGCAGCATCCCGAGCGCGGTCTGCTGGCTCCGGCGGCCTTCTTGCCCGATATCGAAAATCACCCGCTGGCAGTCAGCGTGGGCGAATGGGTGCTGGGCGAAGCCTTGTCGCGGGTCGCGTCGTGGCGCGCATCCGGACTTGACATCGCGGTTAGCGTCAACGTCGGTGCGCGCCAACTGCAGCAGATTGACTTTGCTGATCGCTTGCACGCGATGTTGGCCGCGCATCCCTTACTGCCGCCAAACTGCCTCGAGCTCGAAATCCTTGAGACCAGTGCCTTGAAGGACATATCGCGGATATCCCAGCTGATCGATTCCTGCGCTGCGTTCGGTGTGACTTTTTCGATCGACGACTTTGGCACCGGCTATTCGTCGCTGACCTATCTGAGGCGGCTGAAGGTCTCGTCCCTGAAGATCGACCAGAGTTTTGTCCGCGACATGTTTGAAGATGTCGAAGATCGGATCATCCTG
>CAISIP010000286.1 GCA_903885415.1 uncultured beta proteobacterium | reverse complement strand
TTACCGGCCGCAGTTTTACTTTCGCACGACCGATGTGACGGGGGCGATTGAGCTGCCCGAGGGCAAGGAGATGGTGATGCCTGGGGACAACGTGTCGATCACGGTCAAGCTGATCAACCCGATCGCGATGGAAGAGGGCCTGCGCTTTGCGATCCGCGAAGGCGGCAAGACCGTGGGCGCCGGCGTGGTTGCCAAAATCATTGCGTAATCCGCCCCACTTCAAGGAATTACCATGGCCACCAAACAAAAAATCCGTATCCGTCTCAAAGCCTTCGACTACAAGCTGATCGATCAGTCGGCGGCGGAAATCGTCGATACCGCCAAGCGTACCGGAGCCATCGTCAAGGGCCCGGTTCCGCTGCCCACGCGCATGAAGCGTTTTGACATACTGCGCTCCCCGCACGTGAACAAGACCAGCCGCGACCAGCTGGAAATCCGCACCCATCAGCGGCTGATGGACATCATCGACCCGACCGACAAGACGGTAGACGCGCTGATGAAGCTCGACCTGCCGGCTGGCGTTGACGTGGAGATCAAGCTCCAGTAATGCGGCTTGACGGAGGTCCGTCGGCCTGCCGTCAGCAGCCGACAGGCTTTCTAAGCCGGGGTTCTTGCCAAGTGGGCCATGACGGCATATAATTCGAGGCTTGGCGCGATTTGCACAGCAAACGACCAAGGATTAGTCAACAGTCTCCCACGCAAAAACGTTGCGGCCAATTGCAGTTGCAACGGTGGGAGTTACGGAGAAAAATATGAGTCTTAGCAACTCCCTAGGGTTGCTGGGCCGCAAGGTGGGCATGATGCGCCTATTCACCGACGAGGGAGATGCAATCCCCGTCACGGTGGTGGACGTGTCTAACAACCGGGTGACCCAGATAAAAACCCAAGAGAACGACGGCTATGTTGCCTTGCAGGTAACGTTCGGCACACGCAAAGCATCGCGCGTGACCAAGCCGGCCGCCGGCCACCTTGCAAAAGCAGGCGTTGAGGCGGGCGAAATCATCCGTGAGTTCCGTGTATCTGCCGACTCTGCGGCCAAGTACCAGCCGGGGGCCACGGTTCCCGTGAGCGATGTGTTTGTCGTTGGCCAGAAGGTGGACGTACAGGGAACGACGAGCGGCACGGGATTCGCCGGAACGATTAAGCGTCACCACATGAGTTCGCAGCGCGCATCGCACGGCAACAGCCGTTCGCACAATGTGCCGGGCTCCATCGGCATGGCGCAGGATCCGGGCCGCGTATTTCCCGGAAAGCGGATGTCGGGCCACCTTGGCGACGACGTCGTGACGACCCAAAACCTTGATGTTATTCGCATCGACGAGGCTCGCCAACTGCTGCTTATCAAGGGTGCGGTTCCGGGGGCGCCGGGTGGCTTTGTCACCGTCAGGCCCGCCATCAAGGTGAAGGTTGAAAACCAGGCTACTGCCAAAGGAGCGAACTGATGCAGCTCGAACTCCTCAATGATCAGGGCCAGGCGACTGCAAAGTTCGATGCGCCCGAGACGGTATTTGGACGCGCTTACAACGAGGACTTGGTGCACCAGGTCGTGGTTGCGTTCCAGGCCAATGCACGCCAGGGAACGCGTGCCCAGAAAGACCGCGAGCAGGTCAAGCACTCCACTAAAAAGCCGTTTAATCAAAAGGGAACCGGTCGCGCGCGTGCGGGCATGACTTCGTCGCCGCTTTGGCGAGGGGGCGGACGTATTTTCCCGAATATGCCCGACGAGAATTTCAGCCACAAGATCAACAAGAAGATGTACCGCGCCGGAATGGCGTCGATCTTGTCGCAACTGGCGCGCGAAGGCCGCTTGGCCGTGGTCGATTCATTGACGGTTGAATCGCCAAAGACCAAGCCTTTGGCGGCGCGTTTCAAGGCGATGAATCTGGAGTCGGTGATGGTCATTGCCGACCAAGTCGACGAGAACTTGTACCTTGCCTCGCGCAACTTGGTTAATGTGCTGGTGGTTGAGCCGCGTTATGCCGACCCGGTGTCATTGGTGCATTACCGAAAGGTCCTGGTCACCAAGGCCGCCATGGATAAGCTCAAGGAGATGTTTGCATGAGCGCCATGAAATTCGAAGAGAGCCGTCTGATGCAGGTGCTGGTAGCGCCGATCGTGTCGGAAAAGGCAACCATGGTTGCGGATAAGAGCAACACGGTCACCTTCAAGGTGCTGCAAAGCGCGTCGAAGCCTGAAATCAAGGCGGCGGTGGAATTGATGTTCAAAGTGGAAGTCAAGGGCGTCTCGGTGGTCAACACCAAGGGCAAGTCCAAACGCTTCGGCAAGTCGATGGGGCGTCGCGACAATGTTCGCAAGGCCTATGTCACGCTCAAGCCCGGACAAGAATTGAACCTTGGCGGAGAGGTTGCTTAATCATGGCTGTTATCAAGATGAAACCAACCTCACCAGGCCGCCGTGGCGTGGTGAAGATTTCGCGCGACCATCTGTATAAGGGCGAGCCTTACGCGCCGCTGCTCGAACCGCAGTTCCAGCATGCTGGCCGCAACAACAATGGACACATCACGACGCGGCATAAGGGTGGAGGACACAAGCACCACTATCGCGTTGTCGACTTCCGACGCGCTAAAGATGGAATACCGGCAAAGGTCGAGCGGATCGAATATGACCCCAACCGCTCTGCGCACCTTGCGCTGGTTTGTTATGCGGATGGCGAACGCCGGTACATCATTGCCCCACGCAGCCTGGAAGTGGGCGCCACCATTCTCAACGGCGCCGAGGCCCCGATACGCATCGGGAACACGCTGCCTATACGCAATATACCGGTGGGCTCGATCATCCATTGCATAGAGTTGCAGATCGGAAAGGGCGCGCAGATTGTTCGCTCGGCGGGCACTTCGGCTACCTTGCTGGCGCGTGAGGGCACTTACGCCCAGGTGCGGATGCGTTCTGGCGAAGTTCGCAAGATCCACATCGACTGCCGCGCCACCATTGGACAGGTGGCCAATGAAGAGCATAGTCTGCGGCGCCTAGGCAAGGCCGGCGTCAAACGCTGGATGGGAATCCGCCCGACCGTTCGCGGCGTGGTGATGAACCCGGTGGATCACCCACACGGCGGCGGCGAAGGCAAGACTGGAGAAGGTCGTCATCCAGTAGATCCATGGGGCAATCTGACCAAGGGTTACCGTACCCGCAACAACAAGCGCACGCAGGTCATGATCGTGTCGCGTCGCAAGAAGTAAGGGGCACGAATAATGACTCGCTCTCTCAAAAAGGGTCCATTTGTGGACCACCATTTGGCTGCCAAGGCGGATAAGGCCGTGACGACCAAGGACAAAAAGCCGATCAAGACCTGGTCGCGCCGCTCAATGATCTTGCCTGAATTCATCGGATTGACGATCGCGGTGCATAACGGAAAGCAGCATGTTCCGGTCTACATCACCGATCAGATGGTTGGCCACAAGCTGGGTGAGTTCGCGCTGACGCGGACTTTCAAGGGCCACCCGGCCGATAAAAAAGTAGTCCGAAAGTAGGCAACACAATGGAAACCAAAGCAACCCTGCGTGGCGTGCGCCTGTCTGTGGACAAGGGCCGCCTGGTGGCGGACCTGATTCGCGGCAAGAAGGTGGACCAAGCCCTGAACGTCTTGCAGTTCACCCAGAAGAAGGCCGCCGTGATTATCAAGAAGGTTCTTGAGTCGGCTATTGCCAACGCTGAACACAACGACGGTGCCGATATCGACGAACTGAAGGTGAAAACCATCTACGTTGAACAGGGCGCCTCGCTTAGACGATTCACCGCCCGCGCCAAAGGGCGCGGTAACCAGATAAGAAAACCCACGTGCCATGTGTACGTGACGGTTGGTAACTGAAAGAGGTCTGGAAATATGGGACAAAAAATACACCCTACC
>CAISIP010000285.1 GCA_903885415.1 uncultured beta proteobacterium | reverse complement strand
GTCGCGTGCCAGCGAGCCCGAAAAAGCAATGGGCACAGTCCTCAATCAAAGCGATACCGTGTTGGTCGCACCACTGACGAACTTCCTCCAGCCCGCGTGCCAGTCCGAAATAGTGCGACACCAACATCGCCCTTGCGTTTCGGGCTGTTTCTATGCCAATGGTTTCCAGCTTGGGGCGGCCGTCATGACAAAGGCCGAAGAAAGCGGGTTGAAGGTTGGCCAGCAGGGCCGGCGCGACCATCGTTGGACAGTGGTATGTGGGAACCAGTACCGTGCTTCCCGCAGGCAAATTCAATTGCAACAGGGCCTGATAGATCGCCGCCCGGCCGCTGGTGGTGAAGGCCTTGTACTGCAAATGGTGGACGCTGGCAATTCCAGGCGCATCCACCATCTGAAAGTTGGACCATGCCAAGACCGGTCCCTGCGGCAGGGGCCGCTGAGCGCCCGTGTGCGCGCTTCTTTCGATCGCCATGCTGATCACTGGCCAGTGGGGTCGTTCTCAGCGACTGGCGATGGCGACAGTGGTGCTGGCGCTACCCATTTTCCGACGGCGCGCAATTGCTCGCGCAGTTCGGTCCTGTGCCAACCCAGCGCCGCAGCGGCGTGGTCTTGGGCCAATGCCTTGTCGTACTGCTTGAGGTCGAAGTAATGCAGGCCCAGGTTGAAATGGGTCAGGGGATTGTCGTTGGCAAGCGCGGCGGCCATGTCCAGTTGCTGGGTCGCCTCGGGCACGCGTGACTTGCTGTTGAGGTAGGTGGAATAGATCATGCGCACGATGCTGTCGTCCGGGCGGAACAGGGCGGCACGTTCGAACCAGCAATCGACCGAGTAGCGTGAGCCACTGGGTTGGTCTGTATTTTCCTTGGCGCCAAGCCGCATCATGGCAATCAGCGCGCGATGGTGGTTCGGTATGGCCCGCAGCGTGTAGTCGATGTCGGGCCCCGGCCGCGTGGCGGAGCTGCCGCGTATCAACGCCTCGACGACATCGGTGAAGTGCGCCGTCTCGACGATGGGCAGCTTGGCGCGGTCGCTCCGGTAGTCGAAGGGCCCATAGGCGTTGGAAAGCGAGCCGCAGGCGGGCTGCGTTTGCGCCTGTGCAAGCAGGGCGCTTGCCATCAGCAAGCAGGCGCTGAGCCACCGGGAAGAAGCCGCCAATGGGCGTGGGTAAAAAGCTGGGTTGGGGTGCGGCATGGCCTGCGTCTGGCTTTCGCATCCGGGCGAGATGCCAGGATCACGATGTACCCAGTGTCCGGGATTTGAGCGGCTATGAGCCGGTCGAGGCAAGCGGTTTTCCGCGCGTTCCGTAACTAGTTCACTGTAGGGCCCGCTTCGAGTGTTTGGCAGCGTTGCGCTGTAGCCACCGCAGCGTGAGGTGCTCGACCTCTGTCCGCAAAAGATTGGTGGAAAACGTATGGTCGGCATCGATCAGATCGTGCCGCTCCAGGTCGTTGCGCGTGAGCAGATCGGCCCACTGGGGGTCCAGCTTCGCGTACTCCAAAAATTCTTTGGCGGTGTAGTCGGCGCCGCTGAGAAGCAGCAAGACCCCGCCATGAAAGCCGCGCCAACCCAGCGCCATGCGTTGCTGGAACGGAAGCTCTTTGCCTTCTGCCCGCGATGGCACCTCCCCACGCATCAGCCCCATGTTGCGCCAGATGTCCGCTAGCGCAGCGGCCCCCACATGTCCGCTGAACAGTTTGGCCCAGAAGGCCCAACGCAGCAAGCGCCGCGCGTAATAGTGCTTGACATAGGCGCGCGCCAGGCTGGCCTCGGAGCGTACCCACGGGTTGAGCAGGCACAGCCCGTTCACGCGCGCATCGCGTGTGGCATGGCAATAAAGCAGGGCCGCCGATGCCCCGTCGCAGAGCCCCCACAGCGTCACGCTGGAGACGGAAGGCAGGTGCGATTGAATGGCGGCTATGGCGGCACCGATGTCGGGCGTCACATCGTCAAAGTCCCGCGACTCGCCCCCGCTGTCGCCCATGCCACGGGTGTCAAAGCGCAGTACCGCAATGCCAGCCGCAGCCAGCGTGCGCGAAAGCAGCACAAACTGCCGGTGGCTTCCCGCGCGGTATTGGGGGCCTCCGACCACCACCACCACGCCGTGCGAAGCCGGACCCTCTGGTACGGCAAGAACGCCCGTCAGTGTGTCGGGTCCGCAGTCAAAAGAAATAGCGGATTCGGAAAATTGCATGCATTCCTTCACTGGGAATCAGCCAGTGCCGCCACGGTGGCCGCTAGGAGATCCGGGGCCTGCGCTATCTCCGAGGTCTGCCAGAACGCAGGGCCGACGATGACCCGACTGCGCGCCGCATGACCGGCCGCGCTGAAGTGGCTCATCACCGTGGCCCCGGCCGGGCTGAGGGGGGCGTCGGGGCGGCTTGAAATTTCCAGCAACTCCAGCCGTCGGGCCGCGCCTGGCGTGGATGCGCGCGATGGCGGCATCGCCCGTGCACTATCCAGACCGCTCGCCAATGCGGCGCCCAGGGAATAACCTGCCACTTCGACTGCGCTCCCGTCGGATAGCTGTGCGCGCAGCTTGGCCATCATGTTCTTCGAGGTGTTGCCGGACATCTCGCCCGCTATCTTGAGCCGAAGGAACTGCTGCAGCAGAACCGCGCCAGATGCCGGCGGCTGCCAAAATAACAGGTTGCTGGGTTCCGCTATCTGGCTTGCCGCTTCAGCGGCAAGCAGACAACCGGCGCGAAGGCCCCAAAGCCAAAGCGGTTGTTGTTCGGAGAAACCGGCATGCGCTGCGCTGCGCATGCGCAAGCATTGGGTCGCCTGCACCACGTCGGCTACCCAGTCTTGCCATCGTGCTTCGCCGAAGTCGCCGGAGCTGTCGCCGCAGCCCAGCAGGTCGATCTGCATGACGGTGTAGCCGGCTTGCGCCAAAGCGCGCGACTGCAGCGCGGCCATGCGCCGAGACTTGTTCATCTCTTCGGCAAACGGATGGATGTAGAGCACCGATCCCCGAGGCAACTCGCCATGTGCCGAATAGAAACGGCAGTAGCGCTGCCCGTTGCGACCTGCGTCGGCCCTCAGAAAAAATGCCGACGGCTGCGTCGAAGAAAGAGCCATCGGTACGGCGCTGCTGAATGGGGAGAACGACTGAGCGAAGCGTCGCTCGCATCAGCGTCCGATGGCGAAGTACTCCAGCGCCTGTGCGCGCACCAGCTTGGGGTCGTACAGGTTGCGGCCGTCGAACACCAGGGGCGACTTCAGCTTCTTGCGGATCATTTCCAGGTCGGCGCTGCGGAACTCCTTCCACTCGGTGACGATGATGAGCGCGTCGGCGCCCTCAAGCGCGTCCATCGCCTTGTCGGCATAGCGCAGTCGCGGCTCGTCACGGTAGATCCGCTGCGCTTCGGGCATGGCAACCGGGTCGTAAGCCGTCACGCTGGCGCCGGCGGCAAACAGGTCGGCCAGCAGGGCGCGGCTTGGCGCGTCGCGCATGTCGTCGGTGTTGGGCTTGAAAGCCAGGCCCCAGAGTGCGAAGTGCTTGCCGCTCAGGTCGTTGCCCATGCGCTTGCGCACCTTCGCACCAAGCACATGCTTTTGCGCTTCGTTGGCCTGTTCCACCGCGCTGAGCACTTTTAGCGCGATGCCCGCCTTGTCCGAAGCGGTCCTGATCAGCGCCTTGACGTCCTTGGGAAAGCACGAGCCGCCATAGCCCGCGCCCGGGTACAGGAAGTCGTAGCCAATGCGCGGGTCCGACCCGATTCCCTGGCGCACCATTTCGATGTCCGCGCCAAGCGCCTCGGCCAGGTTCGCCAACTCGTTCATGAAACTGATGCGGGTGGCCAGCATCGCGTTGGCCGCGTACTTGGTGAGCTCTGCGCTGCGCGGGTCGGTGACAATCAGCCGCTCGTGGTTGCGCTGAAACGGCGCATACAGCGCGCGCATCACATGGATCGCCTGCTCGCTGTCGGCGCCGACGACGATGCGGTCGGGCCGCATGAAGTCTTCAACCGCAGCGCCCTCCTTGAGGAACTCGGGGTTCGATACGACGCTAAAGGGAATGTCGAGCGCACGCTGCTGCAGTTCGTCGGCGATGGCCGCCTTCACCAGGTCGGCGGTTCCCACCGGCACCGTGCTCTTGTCGACCACCACCTTGGTGTCGGTCATCAGCCGCCCGATGCTGCGCGCAGCGGCGAGAACGTATTGCAGGTCGGCCGACCCGTCTTCATCGGCAGGCGTCCCCACCGCGATGAATTGAATCGTCCCGTGCTGCACCGCGTGTGCTACGTCGGTGGTGAAGTGCAGCCGCTCGGCCGCCACATTGCGACGGACCATCTCCTGCAGTCCGGGTTCGAAGATCGGCATGCCGCCCTGGCGCAGGATGTCGATCTTCTGCGCGTCCAGGTCCAGGCACAGCACATCGTTGCCGACCTCCGCCATGCAGGCGCCGCTGACCAAGCCCACAT
>CAISIP010000284.1 GCA_903885415.1 uncultured beta proteobacterium | reverse complement strand
TCGCAATCCATACTCGGCGCTGATCGAATCGCCCACTACCAGGATGATCGCCTGGCCAGACATCGCTGGCGCCTCGGAAGCGGCGGTACAGTCTCTTGTCCCCATGGCGAGGAAGAGCACAGCAGTCGCGATACAGTGTCGTCGATTCAAACTAGAAACCTTTCATGTCCCAACCCAGTACCAGCGCCATCATTTCCGTTCAGCACGTCTTCAAGTCGGTGACCGACTCCACCGGAACGCTGGACATTTTGCGCGATATCGCATTCTCGCTGGCGCCGCGCGAGACGGCGGCCATCGTCGGTGCATCGGGATCGGGCAAAAGCACGCTGCTGGCCATCATCGCCGGACTCGACACACCCAGCAGCGGTACGGTGGTTTTGGCCGGGCAGGATATTTTCGCGATCGACGAGGACCAGCGTGCGGCGTTGCGGGCGCGCCAGGTCGGTTTCGTATTCCAAAGCTTTCAGTTGATGGGCAACCTCACGGCGATCGAGAACGTTATGCTGCCGCTCGAACTCGGTGGTCAGAAGAACGCGCGCAGTACCGCCGCCGAGATGCTCGCGCGCGTCGGCCTTTCGGCCCGGCTGGGCCATTACCCCAGGGTGCTCAGTGGTGGCGAGCAGCAGCGCGTCGCGCTGGCGCGCGCCTTTGTGGTGCAACCCGCGGTGTTGCTGGCCGACGAGCCGACCGGCAGCCTGGACTTCGCCACCGGCGAGACCATCATGGAACTGATGTTCGAGCTGAACACCGAACTCGGTACCACGCTGGTGCTGGTGACCCACGACCAGGCCATCGCGCGGCGCTGTCGGCGCCGGATCACGATAGAGGCCGGCTGCGTCGTCGACGACCACGACTGAGCCCGGATGTCGGCAACGCCGATAATCGTGTCATGTCCTCGCCCAAAGTGTTGTTCGGATTTCACACGGTCGGCGCTCGGCTTCGCAGCGCCCCGACATCGGTCCTGGAGCTGCACTTCGAGGCCAGCCGGCGTGACGCGCGCATGCGCCAGTTTGTGGACCGTGCCAATGCAGCCGGGGTTCGGCTGATCGAATCGGACCGCCTGCGGCTGGCGCGCCTGTGCGGCAGTCATTCGCACCAGGGCGTCGTCGCCCGGGTCCAACCGATCGCACAGGTGCACTCGCTCGACGAATTGCTGGAGACGCTGGAGGCGAGCAACGCCGAACTGCCGCATGCCGAGCAGGTTGCGCCGCTGCTGCTGGTGCTCGACGGCGTCACCGATCCGCACAATCTGGGCGCCTGTCTGCGGGTGGCTGATGGCGCCGGTGTGCACGCCGTGATCGCGCCAAAGGACCACGCGGCCGGAATCAATGCCACGGTCGCCAAGGTCGCCAGCGGCGCTGCGGAAACGGTTCCTTACTTCATGGTCACCAATCTGGCACGAACGCTTCATGAACTGAAGGAGCGTTCTATCTGGATCGTCGGCACCAGCGACGCCGCTCCCAGGACCTTGTACCAGGCCGATCTGCGCGGACCGGTGGCACTGGTGCTCGGCGCCGAGGGGGACGGCATGCGCCAGTTGACGTCTAAAACCTGTGACGAACTGGTCACCATCCCGATGCGCGGCGCGGTGGAAAGCCTCAATGTGTCGGTGGCCAGCGGAGTCTGCCTGTACGAGGCGCTGCGCCAGCGGATGCCACAGACGGCGGCCAGATGAGGGCCGGCTGGGTCTTCTTCGCGCGACGATCCCGGCGCAGACCATAGCCATGGTCGTTTCGACGGCGGTAGCCCCGGGATCGTTGATCGGTGGCCCGGCCCATTTCCCGGTGGTGATCCTGGGCGCCGGACCGACCGGTCTGATGCTCGCCAATCTGCTCGGCTTACAGGGTATCAGGACCTTGGTGGTCGAGCGCGAGGCCGATACCGTGGGCGAGGCGCGTGCGGTCAGCATTGACGACGAGAGTCTGCGCACCGTGCAGGCGGCCGGCCTGATAGACCGTGTCTTGCCCGACGTCGTTCAGGGCTACGGGGTCGACTCTTACTCCTGGCGTGGAACACGTTTTTCCCGGATAGCACCGAATCGCAAGGAATATGGATTCCAGAAACGAAACGCCTTTCGCCAGCCGCTGCTGGTGGCGCAACTGCGCGATGGCATGCAGCGATTCGAAGCTTCGGCCATTGTGTTCGGGCACGAAATGCTGCACTTTGAGGAGCATGGCGACTGCGTCGAGCTCGCGCTGTCGCAGGCTGGGGTGCGCAGCAGCGTGCGCTGCAGTTGGCTGGTTGCCTGCGACGGTGCACGCAGCAGCGTTCGTGCCAGGCTCGGAATACCGCTCTTGGGCGGCAGCCACGGCGAGAAGTGGCTCATCGCGGACCTGATCGGCCGAAGCGGTGCGTTTCGCCACACCCGAACCTACTGCGACCCTGCCAGGCCGGCGATTCGGCTGCCGGGGCCGCACGCCACGCTGCGCTACGAGTTCATGCTGCACGCGGGTGAAGATCCGGAGCAACTGCTCGATGAGGCCCGCTTGCGCAGCCTGATACGCGAGCGCGACCCTGCGGACGCCGAGCTCAGGATCGCACGCAAGCTGGTCTACACCTTCCACGCCCGGGTCGCCGAGCGCTGGAAGGCAGGCCGCGTCATTCTGGCCGGGGACGCGGCCCACTTGACGCCACCATTCGCCGGACAGGGCATGAACAGCGGGGTGCGTGATGCCGCAAACCTGGCCTGGAAGCTGGCGGGTGTTGTCCAGGGCAACTGGTCGACGTCGATGCTCGAGACCTATGAGCAAGAGCGAAAGCCGCACGCCTGGTCGCTGATCCGCATGGCGCTGCGGATCGGCGCGGTGATGCAACCCAGGTCGGTATGGGCTGCCATGCTCGCGCAGGGGGCGTTGAAGCTGATGAGTCTGTACCCCCCGGTACGCGACTATTTTCTGCAGCTCAAGTTCAAGCCCAAACCACGTTTTCTGGCTGGCTTCTTTTGCCCGGGGCTGTATCGGGCGGCGCTGGTACCGGCCGGGCAGTTGTGGCCCCAACCGGTGGTCGAGCTTGCGGCGGGAGGGTCTCTATTGCTGGACGACCTGCTGGGCCCTGGGTTCGCGCTGCTGGCCATGGCGCAGAGCGCGAAATCGGCCGATGTGCAGGCGGCGCGCGACTGGTTGTCGTCGTGCGGGTTGGTCTGCCGGTCTCTTGCGATCGTGGCGCAGGACGACGATTTTCTGATGCCGCAGTCCGAACTCCACTGGCCCGACGGCGGGCTGCGCGACAGCGAGGGGCAACTGGAGTTGCTGCTGCGCAGCGCGGGTGCACAAGCGGTTGTGCTGCGCCCGGACCGCTATGTGCTGGGATACATCGATTCCCGCGATGGGCAGAGCCTGCGAAAGTTGCAGCGCCTGTTCGAACTGCACCTGCACCGGGGCTGAACGGCCGATCGCCGCCACGCAGACGCCGGCGCCTGGGACTTGCTCAGACCCAGCCCAGCGCGCCGAGCAGGGCGCCCGCGCCAAGCAGCCACAGCAGGTGAATTTTGGTGCGCCAGACCAGCAGCGTGGCGACGAGCGTGAGCAGCCAGACCCGCCAGTCGCGCTCAAAGTCGCTGTGCGCCGCACTCAGGATCCAGCCGGTAGCGACCAGCAACGCGACGACGATGGGCGCCATCGCCTGCTTGAAGGCGCGCACCGAGCGCAAGCCCTGATGGCGATGGCCCCAGCGGGCGGCGCCGTAAGTCAGACAGGTGCTGGGTAGCAAGATTCCCAACATGGCCACCGACATGCCCAAGATCGCTGTGGCAAAGCCGCCGGCATTGAGTCCTACGTTCCACCCCATCAGCGCGACGAATAGCACGTTCGGGCCAGGCGCTGCCTGCGCCAGTGCGAAGCCCGATGTGAATTGCGCATCGCTGAGCCACATCCGCTCGCCCACCAAATAGCGGTGCATTTCGGGCGCAGCGGTCACGGCGCCACCGACGGCAAGCAGCGACAGCGAGGCAAAGTGGCCGAACAGCGCGAGCCAGTCCGCGGTCGTCAACGACAGGCTCATGGTGCAGGCGCCGCCAAGTGCGGCTGCCCGAGCTGGCGCCAGGCCCAGCAACCCGCCAACAGGCCCAGAACCGGCATGACCCACAGCAGGGGAAGGCGCAACAGAGCGACTGCGACGAATGTGGCGATCGCCAGAGCGGCGCAGAAGGCGCGTCCCATGACATTGCGCCTGAGTGCCGGCAGCAGACGCAATCCGCTGGCGCCGATCAACCCCGCGGCCACCGCGCCCATGCCCCGCAGCGCACCCTGTGCGGCCGGATTTTCCGAAAACCCGGCGAGCAAGGTTGCCAGGAGCAGAAGGCACAGGAGCGGAAGGCTGAGGATGCCCGCCGTCGCCGCGATGGCGCCCCGAACACCGAAATAACGGTCGCCCAGCACTAAGGCCAGATTCACGATATTGGGCCCGGGCATCACTTGCGCGACTGCCCAGTCCTCGGCAAACTCCTCCAGCGTCAGCCAGCGTTTCTTGTCGACCAATTCGC
The DNA here is from genome assembly GCA_903885415.1 of uncultured beta proteobacterium. Lineage (GTDB taxonomy): Bacteria > Pseudomonadota > Gammaproteobacteria > Burkholderiales > Burkholderiaceae_C > CAISIP01. The sequence continues at coordinate 5,137 of CAISIP010000284.1, read as the reverse complement.
GCTGCACCACCCCGAGTACGCCGCCAAAGCCCTGCATTGCCAGCCATGTCAGCGACCAAAACAGATCGCTCAATGATGCCGGCCGGGGGCGTGGCGGATCGGTCGTTTGCGGTGGAGATCGGGTCATCGCCGGATTATCGCCGTGGACGTGGCAAGGGCCATGCCAAACGCGCGGGCGCGCTCCCTTATGATCGATGCCGATGCGACATCCCGGAGCCGCCCCCGTTCAATCCGCTGCCGATGCTGCGCAGGCGGCACAACGCGCGCTGCGCTCGGCGCTTGGGCGCTTTCCAACCGGCGTCACGGTGATCACTACCCGTGACGCGCACGGCGAACTGGCCGGCCTGACGGCCAACTCCTTTTCCTCGCTCTCGCTGGCCCCGCCGCTGATCGTATGGTCGCTGCGCCTGGCGTCTTCGAACATCTCCCGGTTCGCCGACCAGCAGCGCTTTGTCGTCAATGTGCTGGCACCGGCTCAGATCGCCATCTCACGGCTGTTCGCATCGGCCGCACCCGACAAGTTCGACCAACTGGAGTACGACGAGAGCGCGCATGGGGTGCCGATGGTTCGTGATTGTGCTGCCTGGTTCGAGTGCCGCCAGATCTCGCACCAGAGCGCCGGTGACCACTGCCTCTTCATCGCCGAGGTCGAGCGCTTCACCCACTCCGATGCGCCGCCGCTGCTATTTCACGGGGGCGTTTATGTCGCGCTTGGCGAGCGGCTTTAGAACCGACCGCACTTAGCAGCCAAGTTGATCGGCCAGATCGATCAAGTGCCGTGCGTGCAGCGTGTTTGCCGGGTCCGGCGAAACATCCTTGGAGTGGAGCCGCCCAAATTCGAGCGGGCGCTCGACATAGGCGGTCTGCAAGCCACAGGCCCGCGCTGCAGCCAGATCGTCCTGGTGCGCCGCAACCAGCATCACTTCGGAGGCCTGCAGGTCAAACACTTTGGCAGCGCCCAGGTAGACCGCAGGGTCTGGTTTGTAGGCGCGGAAAAGCTCGGCCGACAGGATGCAGTCCCAGGGCAGTCCGGCGCGCTTGGACATATTGCTCAGCAGTCCGATGTTGCCGTTGGACAGGCTGGCGATCGTGAAGCGGCGTTTAAGCCGGGTCAGTCCGGCCACCGCGTCGCCCCAGGTGTCGAGCCTATGCCACACCCGGTTCAGATCCTGCTTGTCGGCCTCGCTCAGGTGGCGAATGCCAAAGCGCGCAAGCAACTGGTCCAGGATCATCCGGTGCAAGTCATCGATCAGCGTCCAGCCGAGTTCGCCCGCCATCACCCGGCGCATCGCGGGCTGGTAGCCGGCGCGCCAAGCCAATGCAAACTCGCCGCCATCGACGCCGAGTGCCAGCGCATCGACCTCGCGGCTGATGCTGCCGTGCCAGTCAACGACGGTGCCAAAAATGTCGAATGCCAGCAGTTGGGGGCTTTGCGATGGATGCATCCGCCGATGGTAAATGCTCGGCCGGCCCCGGGCCGCCTGGACAGACAGCCGCGACTGGGCTGCCGCGCCCACCGCCACCTGCGGCCATGTTGTCTACACTGGAGCCACGCGATCTGCGGCAAGCGCTCCCGACATGAAATCCACACCATGACCGTCACCGACGAAAATTCCCGCCCGCAGGCCACCGACGCCATCGACGCAGCGCTGCAAACGCTGGAAGCCAACAAGCATGTCTGGGCGCGTACGCCGGTGGCTGCGCGCATCGCGATGCTGCAGTCGATGAAGGACGGCCTAATGGCCACAGCGGCCAAGTGGGCGGTCACCGCGGCGCAGAAGAAGGGAATTCCCGGCGGCTCGGCGCTATTTGGCGAGGAATGGCTGGGCGGGCCCTACGCTTGCATGCTCGCGCTCAACCTGTATAGCGAGGCATTGGGTGCGCTGCCGCTCAAGGCGCACCTGGAGCCATTGAGCCAGCGAACCCTGCCCGGAGGCCAACTCGCGGTGAAAGTATTTCCCCGCACGCTGCTGGAAAAAGTGCTGTCAGGCGGCGTTAGCGCCGAGGTTTGGATGGAGCCCGGGGTCAGCGCCGACAACCTCGCCAGCAACACAGCACAGGCTTACAACACGCCCGAGGCCAACCGCGAAGGAAAAATCGCCTTGGTGCTGGGCGCCGGCAATGTGTCGTCGATTGCGCCACTGGACGTTTTGCACAAGCTGCTGGCCGAACACCAGGTCTGCATCCTCAAGCTCAACCCGGTCAACGAATACATGCTGCCGTATTTTTCGGCCATGCTGCAGCCCGCCATCGATCTGGGCCTTGTGCGGATCGTCAAGGGGGGCGCCGAGCTCGGCGCCTACCTCAGCACGCACCCGTTGGTGCAGGCCATTCATATCACCGGTTCCGAAGCCGTTCACGACGCCATCGTCTGGGGCGTGGGCGACGACGCGCGTGATCGCAAACGGGCTGGGACGCCGAAGAACCCGCGGCCCGTTCATTCCGAACTCGGCGCTGTCACCCCGACCATCATCGTCCCCGGGCCCTGGAACGAAGCCGATCTGCAGCACCAGGCGCAGGCAGTCGCTTCGCAGAAACTGCAGAACTGCGGCTTTAACTGCGCATCCAGTCAACTGATGCTGCTCAGCGCGGGCTGGGAATTTGGTGCCGGATTTGAGCAGCTGGTGAAGCAGGCGCTGGCGCAGGCGCCGCAGCGCATTGCCTATTACCCCGGCGCCAGGCAGCGGCTGCAGGATATCCGTAAGCGCTACCCGATGGCCGAACTGCTCAGCGGGCCCAACGCGCTGTGCGAGCGCGTCTACATCCCCTTTGACACCGCGCCGCAGGACCGATATTTTCTGGACAACGAAGTTTTTTGTCCGGTGCTCGGACGCATGCTGCTGCCGCAATCGGACCCCGAGCCGTTCCTGCAGGCAGCGATCGATTTTGCCAACCGCGAGCTGCGTGGAACACTCAGCGCCAACATCATCATCCATCCCGCGACGCTGTCGCAGCTGGGTGGACGCTTCGATGAACTGCTGCAGGCGCTGCGCTATGGCTGCATCGGCGTCAATGTCTGGGCGGCCTTCGGCTTTGCAACGCCCGCCACACCCTGGGGCGCCTTTCCGGGCCACCCGCTCGACGACGTGCAAAGCGGACGCGGCAGCGTGCACAACGCTTTCATGTTTGACCGCGCGCAGCGCACCGTGCTGCGCGGGCCCTTTCGCGCGATGGTCAAGCCGCCCTGGTGGGTCACGCATGCCAGCGCCGACAAGCTGGGGCCCAAGCTGACCGCGATGGAGTACCGGCCCAGCTTGCTCAAGCTGCCGTCCATCCTGTACACCGCGCTGCAGGCCTGAGGTCGGGGCGCTACTTGGCGCAGCACGCTGCGGCTTCGCGACCTGTCAGTCCAGCGCGCGCCAACCGCTCTGGTCGCGGTCGAGTAGTCGTTTGATCGACGCAAAGAACAGATCGCTTTGCTGGCGCTCGCCGGCGATCTGGGCTGCGGTGGCGCGGCAGACTGCGGGGTCGATGCTGCGCAGCGGCTTTCCGTCAGCGGCCTGCAGCGCCAGCGTCTGGTGCATGCAGGCGCGCTCCAGGTAATACAGGTCGTCAAAAGCCCAGGCCATGGTGGCGCCGACAACGGTTACCCCGTGGCTGGCCATGAACACGACGTCCTTGTCGGCAACGCCGTGCGCAATCCGCCGGCCCTCGGCGTCGTCAAGCGCGACGCCGCCATAGATGTCGTCATAGGCCACCCGGTCCCAAAAGCGCAGGGCGTTCTGGTTGCACCACTGCAGCCGTCCGCCGTCAACCAGTGTCAGCGCGGTCGCGTACGGCATATGGGTGTGGAGGATGGCCTTGGCGTGCGGGTTCAGCCGGTGTATCCAGCTATGGATGAAGAAGGCGCTGGGCTCGATCGCGTGTCGACCCTCCACCACCTGGCCCTGGCCGTCGATCAGCAGCATGTCGGCGGCGCAGACCTCGCCCCAGTGCAGTCCCTGCGGGTTGATCAGGTAGCGGTCGGGGCCGACCTCCAGCGAGAAATGGTTACAGACGCCTTCGTTGAGCCCGAGCTGGGCGGCCCAGCGCAGCGCCGCCGTCAGGTCTTCTCTTTCGCTGTGGTGTTCGCGCACGGCATGCTCCCGGGTCGGTGACGGGCCCCTGGCCAGCGCGGCTGCGCTCAGTGGGACTTTCCCTGCGATGATCGCACAAGCACCTGTCTGGCTTCGCGCCGTTCTTGCACAATCAGCCCATGCTGCCTTCGTACCTGATGCTCGACCTGGAAACCACCGGCGGCAACCCGGTGGTCGACCGGATCACCGAGATTGCAGCGGTTCGGATCGAAGCGGGTCGCGAGGTAGCCCGCTGGAGCAGCCTGGTGAATCCGGGCACCCGCATACCGGCCCTCATCAGCTCGCTGACCGGCATCAGCGACGCGATGGTGGCTGACGCGCCGCGCTTTGAGCAGGTGGCGTCCAAGCTGCTGGCGCTGCTCGACGGCGCCGTGCTGGTGGCGCACAACGCGCGCTTTGACCATGGATTCCTGAAAAATGAGTTCGGCCGCATCGACATCGCACTGCGATCCAAGCTGCTGTGTACCGTGCGGCTGTCGCGCAAGCTGTATCCGCAGCACCGTGGCCACGGGCTCGACGCGATCATGCTGCGCCACGGATTGCAGACCCAAGCGCGCCATCGCGCGATGGGCGACGTCGACCTGGTGCTGGCATGGCTGCGCAGCGCATCGTCGGAACTGGGGCCAGACAAGCTGGCCCAGGCAGCGCAGGAGCTGCTCGGCGCCAGCAACAGCCTGCCGCCGCATCTTGAAAGCGCCATCGCCGGTATTCCCGACAGCGTGGGCGTCTACCTCTTTTACGGCGAGGGTCCGCAGGCCCTATATGTGGGCAAAAGCGTGCACCTGCGCGGCCGGGTTCTGTCGCATTTCCAGTCCGACCACAAGGCCTGTCGCGGCATGCGCCTGGCGCAGGAGACCAGGCGCATCGAATACCGCCCGACAGCGGGCGAGTTCGGCGCGCTGCTGTTGGAGGCGCGGCTGGTCAAGACACTGCAGCCGGTTTACAACCGGGTGCTGCGCCGCGAGGCCTCGCTGTGCACTTGGCGCCTTGCGGATGCGCCGACCGCGCGGCCGCTGCTGAGCCTGGTACAGGCCGACACGCTGAGGGCGCAGGAAATGGCC
>CAISIP010000283.1 GCA_903885415.1 uncultured beta proteobacterium | reverse complement strand
CGGACCGCGTTCGGGCCGTCGGGCCATGATGCAGGCACTCGGCCTGCGCCCTCGCCGCGCAGTTCACCTCGCTGGCGCTATTGCAAGCTTCACCGGCGCTGGCCAATGAGCTACACCGCGGCGCAGATGCCTGAGCGCCCTCGTGCCACGCATCAAAGAAGCGTCGCTTCATGGCCGGCTGCATACATCGTCCTAATCGTCCTAGCGGTCGGCAATCTGCCGACGGCCATACCCTATGTTTTGAGCTTGGTGATCGTGACCTATGCGGCGATCTTCTGGGTGGCATCCAAGGAACGATTTGACGTCTGGCTCTGGCCTGCCATCTGGCCCTACGGACTGATCATTGTGCTGGGTCTTGTATCCGGCCATGGCGCGGACCGGTACCTCTATCTCAAAGATGCCTGGTACGCCTCGGCTGCGGCGGTCTATCTGTGCGCCGGTTATGTCTTATACCGCTGCCAGCCGGAAGCGGCGCTGGGCCTGCGGGCCTTCGTGCTCGGCGGCACACTGGTGGCGCTTTACCACCTGAGCAACTTCATACTCCGCCCCGAACTGCTACGGATGAGTACGGCGCAGTTGCGCGAAGTGCTGGGATATGGTTCAACGGCACCGCCCCTGGCCTTAGCGATACTGTTCGCCTATTTCGGACGCTGGTCCACCGACCTCAGGCTTCCAGGCTGGCTGGCGCTGGGTTGCCTGCTGACTTGCCTGGTCGGTGTGGCCTCGACCTTTTCGCGACAAGGGGCCATCATCACCATGATCGGCCTATTGGCGGCGACCGGCAGTTTCTCGCGCAGGGAACTACTGCGCTTCGGCATCCTCGGCCTTATCGGGGCGATGGCACTGGTGGCCTTGCGTATAGGCCTCGACGCGGATTTGGACGCCTTCCAGAGTTCCTTCCTCGGAAAACTGGCGCGCGCTCCAGAAGAACTCGTCATTCGCGACTATGCCAGCCGCTTCGACATCATCGCCAATTGGCGCGGCTACGAGACCTCGCGGGCCCTGCACGCCTACGCCGTCGGCACCCCTTTCGAATGGGTATTCGGCCGCGGCTTCGGCCACAGCGTGGACCTTGGGCTGTTCATGAACATGGGCACCGGAACGCCCGGCGTGCGCGAGCGCATCAACCTGGCCCCCATCCTGCACAACGGCTACGCCTATCTGCTGGTGAAGGCTGGACCGATGGCCATCGCGCTTTTCCTGATCGCTGCCGCCTGGCTGTACCGCATAGGACGCCGCGAAGCAGCATCGACCCTGCGCGCCATCGCCGCTCCCTCGCGCCTGCTGCAGGCCTGCGCGCTGGTCATCCTGTTCATCACCTGGATTTCGATGGGCGGGCTAGCGGGTGGGCACTGGGTGTTGGCCGCGGGCTACCTGCTGGCGGCGGTGACCCGCAGCGCTAACCCATCCGCATCAGCGGTCATCTCGGCGCAGACCACTCGATGAACCATATTCTCGTTACCCATCACGACGCCGAACTCTACGGCGCGGACAAATCGCTGATCAGGACGCTGCGCGGACTGCGCAGCTGCGACCTCAAGCCCATCGTCGCGCTGCCACTGTACGGTCCGCTGGTGGATGTGCTTCGCGCCGACGGCATGGAGGTGCACATTGGGCCGGTGGGCAAGCTCAGCCGCCAGCTCATGAAGCCGCTGGCCGCACCCCGTGTTGCCTGCGACATGCTGGCCTCGATCCGTTTCCTCACGCGTATCATCGCCGGCCGCCGCGTGGTGCTGGCCTACGCTAACTCGGTCGCCACGCTCGGCGGCGCCGTCTGGGCGCTGGTGCACCGAGTTCCGCGTCTATGGCATGTACGGGAGATCGTGGTGACGCCGCGCGTGGCTACCCACGCGTTTCCTTGGATGCTGCAACTCATCGGCGGGTGGTGCGTGTGCAACTCCCACGCCACCCGCAACTGGATCGTGCACCACCGGCCAATGCTTGACGGAAACAGCTCCGTGATATGGAACGGGCTGGAAAGGCTAGTGCCGCCGTCGCCTGAGGCAGTGGTTGCCTTTCGCCGCAAGCTAGGGGTATTGCCTGGCGAGACCCTGGTG
>CAISIP010000282.1 GCA_903885415.1 uncultured beta proteobacterium | reverse complement strand
CGATTTCCTCTGGGTAGTAGAACTCCACCACGTTAAGGGTCTTTTGCGGCGTTATCGGATGCAGCGTCGACACCGTGAGCACATGCGGATAGCACTCGAGCATGATGTGCGGGTAATAGGTCAGCCAGATCGCGCCGTGCTTGGGCGCTATGCCCTGGCGAAAGCGCAGTAGTTCATTCTGCCAGCGTTCGTACGCCGGGCTGCCGGCCTTGCCAAGGCGGTTGGCAAAGCCCACCGTCTGCACCGAGTAATGCTCCTTGAATTCCCAGCGAAGGTCTTTGCAGCTGACGAAGCTGCCCAGGCCGGGGTGAAAGGGGCCGACGTGGTAGTCCTCCAGGTAGACCTCAATGAAGGTCTTCCAGTTGTAGTGGCACTCGTGCAGTTCCACATGGGCGAGCACATGTCCCGAAAAATCCAGGTCTGCCAGTGGGCCGATGCCGGCCAGATCGGGCGCGACGGCACGCCCGGCGGCCTCAAAGAGCAGACCATTCCACTGTTGCAGCGGGTAATTCGTCAGGTTCAGGCACGGGTCCTGGTCGAAATGCGGCGCGCCGATCAGCGTTCCGGCTGCTGCTCCTGCGCCACCGCTGTAAGTCCATCGGTGCAGCGGACACACCACATTGCCGCCCGCGCTGGCGGCCTGGTTCTTCAGCAGGCTGCCGCGGCCCTTGAGCATCAGGGCCTGCCGGTGGCGGCAGACATTCGAGACCAGTTCGACGCCGCCGGGTGTTCGCACCAGTGCGCGACCGCCGTTTTCCTGTGGCAATGCGTAATAGTCCCCGACTTCGGGAACCGCCAACTGGTGCCCCACATAGCGGGGCCCAGGCTGGAAGACGCGGCTTTTCTCGCGCTGGTAGAGCGCCTCGTCAAAATAGCTTGAAACTGGTAGTGGGCTGAAAGCCTGCTGCAGTCGAAGACTTAAATCAGACATGGGTGACCTGACCTAAAGACTCCCCACAGGGAGGTTGCTGGGCGAATATCCCCGTTCGCGCCAGAGCGAACCGCGGAAAACCAAGGGCCGGACGCGCCGGAGTAAAGAGCGGCCGATTGTACCTGCCGGCTATAGAGCGGCTCCGGCCTGAGGGGCGCATCGAAGCGCCCCTGGGTCGTGCTGGCTTGCACCAAAGCCGCCGGCGGGTTGGGCGCGGCCGCTAGCGCCTAAAATAAGCAGCTTTCAGGACCCTCAAGCGCCCCATGCTACTGGCGACCGATTCAGCTGCCGCTGTGAACGCCTTTGACCTTGCATCTTGGTCGGGAGCTAGGCTGCAAGCGGTTGAGAGTGCTCTTGAAAGCTGGGTCCGGGTTGACGCTGGCAGCGAGCTTGCGCACGGTGCGCGGGTCCAACTGGTGCAGGCGATGCGCTACGCAGTGCTCGACGGCGGCAAGCGCCTGCGACCCTTACTGGTGCTGGCGGCCTGCGAGGCGGTTGGCGGTGACGCCAAGCTGGCGCTACGTCCCGCCTGCGCGACCGAACTGATACACGCCTATTCCCTGGTACACGACGACATGCCGTGCATGGACGACGATGTGCTGCGACGTGGCAAGCCGACAGTCCATGTGCAATTTGGCGAGGCGATGGCCCTGCTGGCCGGCGACGCGCTGCAGGCGATGGCCTTCGAGTTGCTGACGCCCGCCGAGGCGCCGGTGCCTGCCGCGATGCAGGCGCGCTGGTGCCGACTGCTCGCGCGCGCCGCCGGTAGCGCCGGAATGGCCGGGGGCCAGGCGATCGATCTGGCGAGCGTCGGCCGGCAAATCAGCGAGGCCCAGCTGTGCAGCATGCACCGGCTCAAGACCGGCGCGCTGCTGCAGGGCAGCGTGATGATGGGCGCGGCCTGCGGCCGGGCGTCGGCGGCGCAGTCTGCCGCGCTGTCCTGTTATGGCGCGGCCATCGGCTTGGCGTTCCAGGTCGTCGACGATATCCTCGACGTGACAGCCGACTCCAGCATGTTGGGCAAGACGGCTGGCAAGGATGCACAGGCCGGCAAGCCCACCTATGTGTCGATACTCGGACTCGAGCCCTCGCGCGCCTATGCGCAGCAGTTGCTGCACGAAGCGCTCGCCGCGCTCGACCGCGTAGCCTTGCAAGACGACCGGGCGCTGCGCGCGCTGGCCGATACGGTCGTGAACCGATTCAACTGATCCATACTCCGACATGCCCAATCTGTCCTACCCCACCCTGGACGCCATCCATAGCCCGGCTGAGCTGCGCCAACTGCCCAGGCAGCAACTCGACGCGCTGGCCGCCGAGTTGCGCGCCTTCGTGCTGGCCAGCGTGGCCAAGACCGGTGGACACCTGAGTTCGAATCTCGGGACCGTGGAGCTGACGGTGGCCCTGCACTATGTCTTCAACACGCCGCACGACCGGCTGGTGTGGGATGTGGGCCATCAGACCTACCCGCACAAGATCCTGACCGGCCGGCGCGGCCGTATGGGAACGCTGCGCCAGTTGGGCGGTCTGAGCGGCTTTCCGCAGCGCGCCGAGAGCGAGCATGACGCTTTTGGCACTGCGCATTCGAGCACCTCTATTTCGGCCGCGCTGGGAATGGCGATGGCGGCCAAGATCAAGGGCGAGGATCGCCACGCCATCGCGGTCATCGGCGACGGTGCGCTGACCGCCGGCATGGCTTTCGAGGCACTCAACAATGCCGGCGTCGCCGAAGGACGGCTGCTGGTGATCCTCAACGACAACGACATGAGCATCAGCCCGCCGGTGGGCGCGCTCAACCGCTACCTGGCGCAGCTGATGAGCGGGCGTTTTTATGCCGCGGCCAAGAACGTCGGCAAGACGGTTTTGAAGGGCGCGCCGCCGTTGTTCGAACTCGCCAAGCGCTTCGAGGAGCACGCCAAGGGAATGGTCGTTCCGGCAACGCTGTTCGAGAAGTTCGGCTTCAATTACATCGGACCCATCGACGGCCATGACCTTGAGTCGCTGATTCCCACGCTCGAAAACATCAAGCGGCTCAGCGGGCCGCAGTTCCTGCACGTCGTGACCAAGAAGGGGCAGGGCTACAAATGGGCCGAAGTCGATCCGGTGGCCTACCACGGACCCGGAAAATTTGACCCGAGCGTGGGGCTGCAGCAGCCGACTGCGCCGGCCAAGACGACCTTCACCCAGGTGTTCGGCCAGTGGCTGTGTGCGATGGCGGCACACGACCACCGTCTGGTCGGAATCACGCCGGCGATGCGGGAGGGCTCGGGCCTGGTTGAATTCGAAAAGCGTTTCCCCGATCGCTATTTTGACGTCGGTATTGCCGAGCAGCACGCCGTCACGTTCGCCGCCGGACTGGCCTGCGAGGGCATGAAGCCGGTGATCGCGATCTATTCAACCTTCCTGCAGCGCGCCTACGACCAGCTGATCCACGATGTGGCGATTCAAAATCTGCCGGTGGTGTTTGCACTGGACCGTGCCGGTCTGGTGGGCGCCGATGGCGCGACCCACGCTGGCGCCTATGACATCGCTTACCTGCGCTGCATTCCCAACCTTGGTGTGGCTTGCCCGGCCGATGAAAACGAATGCCACCAGTTGTTGTGCAGCGCCTACGAGCAGGATCATCCGGTCGCCGTGCGCTACCCGCGTGGCGCAGGCGCCGGGGTGGCGGTTGCGCCGGGGCTGCAGGCGCTTCCCTACGGAAAGGGCGAATTGCGGCGCAAGGGCCATCGCATCGCGCTGCTGGTGTTCGGAACGCTGCTGTATCCGGCGCTGGAAGCGGCCGACGAATTGGACGCGAGCGTCGTCAACATGCGTTGGGCCAAGCCGCTGGATACCGAACTGCTGCTCGAAGTGGCCCGTCGGCACGACGCGCTGGTGACGATCGAAGAGGGCAGCGTTCTGGGTGGCGCCGGCAGCGCGGTGGGCGAGGCCTTGCAGGCAGCCGGCTTGGTCAAGCCGATCCTGCATCTGGGGCTGCCCGACCAGTTCATCGAGCACGGCGACCCGGCCAGGCTGCTGTCGGCGATCGGCTTGGACGCCACCGGCATCGCCAGGTCGGTCCGCGATCGTTTTGGCACCCTGATAGCGGTGCAGCCCGCACTCAAGGCCGCCGCCTGAGGCGCTGCGATCTGCAAGGGAAAACCCGCCCCCCGCTGCCTGCCAGACTTTCTACAATAGCGGTTGACTGTACCCAGTCTTCGCCGGCCTGAGGCCGGCACGTTGATCAACCTAACTCGCGGAGTGCCCACCATGGATCGTCGTTCCCTTATCAAAAATGCCGGCATCGCCGGTGTGCTGGCCGCAGGCATCGCGCCGGCGGTCCATGCGCAGGCTACGCTGCGTTGGCGCATTGCGTCGAGCTTCCCGAAGTCGCTTGACACCCTGTTTGGCGTCTGCGATGTTTTCGCGAAGAAGGTCAGCGACATGACCGGCGGCAAGTTCGTCATCACCACCCATGCTGCCGGCGAGTTGATGCCCGCGTTCGGCGTGCTCGACGGCGTATCCAATGCAACTGTCGAGATGGCCAACACGGCGCCGTACTACTTCTTCGGCAAGGACCCTACCTACGCGATCGACTGCGCGATACCGTTCGGTCTCAACAGCCGCCAGATGACGGCCTGGATGTACGAGGGCAATGGGCTCAAGCTGATGCGCGAGTTCTATGCCAACGTTGGCATCATCAACTTCCCGATGGGCAATACCGGCGTGCAGATGGGTGGCTGGTTCCGCAAGCAAGTGAAGTCCCTGAAAGACCTTAAGGGGACGAAGTTCCGTATCGGCGGCTTCGGTGGCAAGGTGCTCGAACCCCTGGGCGTGGTGCCGCAGAATATTCCGGGCGGTGAGATCTACCAGGCGCTGGAAAAGGGAACCATTGACGCCGCGGAGTGGGTCGGCCCTTATGACGATCTGAAGCTGGGCTTCAACAAGGTGGCGCCCCATTACTACTATCCCGGTTTCTGGGAGGTGGGCCCACAGCTCGCGCTGTATGTCAACCAGAAGGCCTACGATGGTCTGTCGGGCGAGTACAAGGCGATCGTCGAGGCGGCTGCGGCCTATGCGCACACCGACATGCAGGCCAAGTACGACTACAAGAACCCGGCGGCGCTCAAAACGCTGGTGGGCTCAGGCGTCAAGCTGCAGGCGTTCCCGAAGGATGTGATGGCGGCGGCGTTCAAGTCGGCGGAGCAGGTCTACAGCGACCTGAACAACTCGAACCCGGCCTGGAAGAAGATCTATGCGGACTACTCCAACTACCGCCGCGAAGCCAATCTGTGGTTCCGCTTTGCAGAGGCGACGATGGACGACTTCATGCAGGCACAAAAACTCTGATCCCGAACAGGGTTTTGGCAGCAACAAAAAACCCCGCTTCGGCGGGGTTTTTTGTTGCTGCGGCTTGGGGCGCTATGGCTTCTTGGCCTGGTCGTTCTTGAGCGACTCCATCAACAATTTCATCGGGTCTTCTTTTTCTTCGACTGCCGGAACAGATCCGGACGCAGCACCCGTAGCGCCAGCAACCCCTGCGTCGTTGGCCAGAGACGCCTTTGGCGCGGCCTGCATTTCGCGGAAAACCTTGTCGGCGTCGATAGTGGTTTCCTGGCTCAGGCCGCTCGACACCAGTGCGGGAAACGCGATGATCAGGCCCACCATCACGACCTGTATCACGACGAAGGGCACCGCGCCCCAGTAGATCTGCTCGATCGTCACCTTCTTGATCGGCATCTTCGTCACCCGGTCGGTGTAGTCTTCTGCCGGCGCGACACTGCGCAAGTAAAACAGCGCAAAACCGAAGGGCGGATGCATGAACGAGGTCTGCATGTTGACCGCCAGCAGCACGCCGAACCAGACCAGGTCGATACCGAGCTTTTCCGCCACCGGCCCGATCAGCGGGATGATGATGAATGCGAGTTCAAAAAAGTCCAGGAAGAAGGCCAGCACGAACACCAGGATATTCACCACGATCAGGAAGCCCAGTTGGCCACCCGGAAGACCTGTGAGCAGGTGCTCGACCCATTTCGGCCCGTCCACACCCTGAAAAGCCAGGCTGAACACGGTCGCGCCGATCAGGATGAACAGCACGAAGCACGACAGCTTCATGGTCGAGTCCATCGCCTGTCGGATCAGCTTCATGTCGATACGTCCGCGCGCAATCGCCATCACCAGCGCGCCGACCGAGCCCATCGCGCCCCCCTCGGTGGGCGTCGCGATGCCCAGAAAGATGGTTCCCAGTACCAGGAAGATCAGTGCCAGCGGCGGAATCAGCACAAAGGTGACGCGCTCGGCCATATTCGACAGCAGCCCGAGTTTGAGCAGCTTGTTGATCAGCGAGGCGAAGAAGGCAACGCCCACGCCCACGCACATCGAGGTGACGATCAACTCGTCCAGCGGGACCGCGGCGGGCCGCGACTTGGCAAATGCCAGCGCCGCCGCCACTGAAAGAGCGACCAGGATGCCCAGCGAGCGCAGGCCCGAACTGCCGTCCTGCTCGCGGATGGTGCGGGCCTCGGGCGGCAGCGCCGGAACCCACTGGGGCCGGACGTAGCTGATGATTACGATGTACCCGATATACAAGGCGGTCAGTACGAAGCCGGGTATGAACGCGCCCTTGTAGAGGTCGCCGACGCTCTTGCCCAGTTGGTCGGCCAGAACGATCAGAACCAGCGACGGCGGGATGATCTGCGCCAGCGTTCCCGAGGCCGCGATGACCCCGCCCGCGACGCGCCGGTCGTAGCCGTAGCGCAGCATGATCGGCAGCGAAATAAGCCCCATCGAGATCACCGATGCGGCGACGACTCCGGTGGTGGCAGCGAGCATCGCGCCGACCAGAATGACCGCGTACGCTAGGCCGCCGCGAATCGGCCCGAAGAGTTGGCCGATGGTGTCGAGCAGGTCCTCTGCCATGCCCGAGCGTTCCAGTATCAACCCCATGAAGGTGAAGAACGGTATCGCCAGCAGCGTGTCGTTTTGCATGATGCCGAACATGCGCAGCGGCAGACTCTGCAGGAAGGCCGGCTGTATGAGGCCAAGCTCGACGCCGACAAAGCCAAAAAATAGTCCGCAGGCGGCGAGCGAGAAGGCCACCGCATAGCCAAACATCAGGAAGACGATCAGCGACGCGAACATGATCGGCGCCATGTTGGCGATCAGGAATTCGTTCATTTGCGGGCTCCTAACAGCGCCGCTTCACGCGCGGCGACTTCTTTTTCCAGCAGGAACGCGGCAAACTCTTCCTCGGGCGTCTTGGCGCCCTGCTTCTTGCTGGGGTCCGGTATCCGACCCTGGAGGAAGGCGACTCGTTTGATGAGTTCGGACACCGCCTGCATTCCCAGCAGGAACAACCCAGCTGGTAGCAGCGCAAACACCGGCCAGCGGATAAGGCCGCCCGCGTTGGACGACATTTCCTTGGTAACGAAGGCGTTGATCACCAGAGGCATCGCCAGCTTGATGATGAAATAAACAAAGGGCAGCAAGAAGACGCAGATGCCGAAAATGTCGATCCAGATCTGGGTGCGTTTGGAAAAGCGGCCCGATACCACGTCGATCTTCACATGCTCCTGGCGCATCAGGGTATAGCCGGCAGCCAGCATGAACACCGCGGCAAACAGGTACCACTGGATCTCCAGATAGGCGTTGGAGCTGATGTTCAGGGCCTTGCGTGATACTGCGTTGCCGGCGCTGATCAGCACCGACGCGAGAACCAGCCAAGCGACCCAGCGGCCGACCCATTCGCTGATCTGGTCTATCCGTTTGGACAGCGATAACAGGAAATTCATGTTGTCTCCGGAAATGCGTCATACGCGAATGCGTGCCTTGGGCAGTGGCTCCCCGCCGACGAGCCGAGCCCGCCCGATTCTAGTGCTTCGTGGCTTTCCTGAGCTATTGATAGCGCCCGCGCCAGACTGAATCGCACTAGGGTAAACGCTTAGTGCAGCGGGTTCGCGGCCCGTTGCCTCAGCTTCTCTCGCGCTGGCGCAAGGCGCTGAGATAATGGCCCATGCCGGTGACAAAGCCCCACTCCATCGACTCGATTGCCATGCGATCGGCCGGCGCCGATCTGTTGTCGGTGGCGCTGATGGACGCGCGCAACCATACGCTGTATCTGGCCGGGCAACTCGCGGCCGCACTGGGGGAAGACGGCTTTCGTGTGGCACCGCTTGCAGAGCTGAATCCGCCCCTGTGGGAACTGGGCCATATCGGCTGGTTTCAGGAGCGCTGGATAGCGCGCAACCTGCAACGCCTGCGTGGCAGCGCCTGCGACCCGCAGGCTTCGCGCCTGCCATCCATCGAAAGCGCTGCCGACGCCTTCTGGGACGATGCACAGGTCACGCGCTCTGATCGATGGGGGCTGGATCTGCCCGAGCTGGGCCACGTCAAAGCCTATCTGCTGGCGACGCTGGAGGCGACGCTGGAACTGCTGGAAAAAGCGCCCGACACGGACGATGCGCTGTACTTTTTCCGGCTCGCGCTGTTTCATGAAGATGTGCGTGGCGAGGCGCTGGTGGTGATGGCGCAAACGCTGGGGGTTCCGGTGGCGCTGGCGGTGCCCGGCGCGACGCTGGCGCGGGCGCCGCTGAGCGTTGCGGCCGGTCGTTGGCAGATGGGGCGTCTGCCCGGCGGTTTTTGCTTCGACAACGAGATGCCGGCGCATGCGGTGCAGGTTCCCGGGTTCGAGATCGACGCGCAGCCGGTGAGTTGGGCCCAGTACGTCGAGTTTGTCGACGATGGGGGCTACGACCGCGCCGAGTTGTGGCATCCCCAAGGCTGGCAATGGCTGCAAGGGCAAGCCGCCGGCGACGGCGCGCAGCGCGGCGGCCGCGCACCGCGCTATGTCGAGCAGATTGGCGTTGCCAGCGGAGCCGTGATGCAAACCCGATTTGGAACGCCGCGGCGCA
Source organism: uncultured beta proteobacterium (assembly GCA_903885415.1). GTDB lineage: Bacteria > Pseudomonadota > Gammaproteobacteria > Burkholderiales > Burkholderiaceae_C > CAISIP01. The sequence continues at coordinate 284 of CAISIP010000282.1, read as the reverse complement.
TGCTCGGTGGCCAGCCGGTGCTGCATGCCAGCTGGTGGGAGGCAGACGCCTGGTGTCGCTGGGCTGGCCGGCGGCTGCCGGCCGAAGTCGAGTGGGAGATGGCTGCGCATCAGGCAGCGCGCAGCGGCTTTCGCTGGGGTGAGGTCTGGGAATGGACCGCCAGCACCGCCTTGGGCTACCCCGGTTTTGTCCCGCATCCATGGCGGGCTTGGTCGCAGGACTGTTTTGGCAGCCACAAGGTGCTGCGCGGTGCGTCCTTCGCGACCCGCGCGCGCATGAAGGAT
>CAISIP010000281.1 GCA_903885415.1 uncultured beta proteobacterium | reverse complement strand
CGGCCTACCCCTCATCAGGACATGCCGGATGCTGCGCGCCGCCGGCCTACGGCTGCTGTGACCGAATCCACCGGCGAACGCGCGCCATCAACGGCAGCAAGCGGCGATCGAGGGCCTGCGGTTGCCGGGCAACTGTTCCTGGTCCCGGCGCCGCTGGACTTCGGCTGTACCGAGCAGGCACCGCTGCAGGACCTGATGCCCTTGCAGTCGCTGCAGGTCGCCTCGCGGCTGCAGCACTGGGTCTGCGAAAGTGCAAAGACGGCGCGCGCCTACCTCAAACGGGTCGACGCGCTGGTTCCGCTGGCTCACAGCATCCAATCGCTGCAAGTTCAGGAATTGCCGCGGTCTGTACACAAGAAAGGCGATCACCACGGCAACTTCGACGCCCGGCCGCTGCTGGCACCCGCGCTCGCAGGCCATGACATCGGACTGATCAGCGAGGCGGGTATGCCTGCGATCGCCGACCCTGGCGCTTCGGTCGTGCGAGCAGCACACCACCTGGGCCTGCGCGTCGTACCGCTGGTCGGCCCGGCCTCTCTGGTGCTCGCGCTCGCAGCCAGTGGACTCAATGGGCAGGACTTCGCATTTGTGGGCTACCTGCCGCAGGACGCCTCCCAGCGCGCCCAGCGCGTTCGCGAACTCGAGCGTCTGGTACTCAAAACCGGTCAGACCCAACTGTTTATAGAAACGCCTTACCGCAATTGCGCGCTACTGCTAACGCTGCTGCAGACGCTTGCACCGACGACGCGACTGGCCGTCAGCAGTGCCTTGACCATGGCGCAATCACAATCGCGTAGTGCGACGACAGAAAGCTGGCGCAAGCGGGGTTGGTCGCTCGACAATTCTCAACCTGCCGTGTTCGCCATCGGGCGCTGAACACCGAGGCGCAGCCGCCTTCAGCGCAGCGAAGGCGCGGTCTTCAGCGCCGATACCGCGCCGCCCCCCAATGCAGCGCCGAAGCGCTTGACCAGCCTTTCGGCGACGTTTTCGCGCCGCGTGTAGTCGACGATATCCTCGGCCTTGACGATTTCGCGCGCGACAAAATCCAGGTTGCCAAACTGGTCGGCCAGGCCCATCGCCACCGCCTGCTGGCCAGTCCAAAACAGGCCGCTGAAAGTGTCGGCTGATTCCTTGAGGCGCTCGCCGCGACCCGCCTTGACGGCCTCGATAAACTGCTTGTGGATCTGATCGAGCATCGCCTGCGCGAATGCGCGCTGGCGCTCGGTCTGCGGACTAAAGGGGTCCAGGAATCCCTTGTTCTCTCCCGCCGTCATCAGCCTGCGATCGACGCCGAGTTTGTCCATCAGCCCGGTGAAGCCAAAGCCGTCCATCAACACGCCAATGCTGCCGACGACGCTGGCCTTGTCGACGAAGATCCGGTCTGCCGCCACCGCGACATAGTACGCCGCCGACGCGCAGGTCTCCTCGACGACGGCGTAGACCGGCTTCTTGTGCTTGAGCTTTAGCCGCAGGATTTCATCGTTGATGATGCCGGCCTGGACCGGACTTCCGCCAGGCGAATTGATCAGCAGAACCACCGCGAGCGCACCCTCGTCTTCAAATGCGGCGCGCATCGCCGTGACGACGACGTCGGCGCTGGCCTCCCCACCCGACGCAATCTCGCCCTTTATTTCGACCATCGCCGTGTGCGGCGCAGTCACGTTGGCCGACGGCCCGCTGCGCTGGGCGACCAGTGCGACGGCAGCCACCAAAAAGGCCAGCCAGGCCAGGCGGACAAAAGTTCTCCATCGCCGGCCTATGCGTTGCTCCTCCAGCGCAGCAAAAGCCAGTTTCTCCAGGGTCGCGCGCTCCCATCCCGGACCCAGTGCAGACGCCTTAGCCGTGGCAGCGTCGGATGCCTCACTGGGTGGCCGATGGGCCGGTTTTTGCTCTTCTTGAGGGTCGGTCATGTCAGAATTCGATGGGTTTCAGGTTGGTGCCAGTATGCCAGTGGACGGCACCGTCGGATTCCTCGAGCGCGATCGTGACCAATCCGCCACGACAGGGACCACCTCGGCACTCGCCGCTGTCGGGCGCGTAGACAGCGCCATGGGTGGCGCAGACCAGCCATTCTCCGGTGTCGTCAAAGAAACGGTCTGGCTGAAAGTCCATCTCCATCGCGACATGGCTGCAGCGGTTCAAATAGGCGTACACCTGACCCTGATAGCGCACCGCAAAGGCACGGCAGGCCTGCCCTTGGTAAAGAACGTCGAACCCGACCGCGGCGCCGCGCTCCTGCAGTGCAGTCGACTGGCATAGCGCAATGGCCTTGTCCATAGGGCATCAGGCCTCAGCCTGCAACCAGATTCGCAGTTCGGCCACCGACAGCACCACGCAGCGCGGCGCCAGCGCTGCCAGGGCGGCCGCCGGGTGGGCCCCGTAGCCGACGCCGACACAGGCGCAACCCGCGTTGATCGCCATTTGCAGGTCGTGTGTGGTGTCACCGACCATCAGTACCCGCGAGGCATCCACTGCGAACTCTCCCATGAGCTCCCGCAACATGCGGGGATCCGGTTTTCCAGCCGTCTCGTCCGCAGTTCGCGAAGCGTCGAAAACGCCCCTCAACTCGACCGCACGCAATGCCGAGTCCAGTCCCTTGCGGCTTTTCCCGGTGGCGACGGCAATCCGTATTTGGCGCGACTTCAACTCGGCCAGCAGCGGCAAGACGCCGTCGAAAAGACTGATGTCGTCCTGGTGCAGCGCGTAGTGGTGTCGATAGCACACACCAAGCTCCGGGTATTGCTCGCGCGGCACGTCCGGAGCCGCGTGCGCCAACGCATCCATCAATCCCAGCCCGATGACGTGCGATGCGGCCTCATCGCTGGGAACCGCGCCGCCGACATCGCGCACCGCGTCCTGAATGCATCGCGCAATGATGGCGGTGGAATCAAACAGCGTCCCGTCCCAGTCAAAGGCAATCAGGTCGTAGCTGCGTGCGCGCGGACCGTCGGCGCGATGGCGCAAGCCCGACTCAGGCGTTGACCGGTGCAGCATAGTCGAGAAATAGTTCGAGTTCGACGGGCAAGTTCGACAGCAGTTCGACGCGCTCCCCGTGCACCGGATGGTTGAACTGCAAGCGCCATGCGTGCAGGAACATGCGGCGCAGCGGCGCAGTGGGCCCTGCCTGCTGCAAGGACTTGTTCAGCGCAAAGTCGCCGTATTTGTCGTCGCCGACGACCGGCATCCCCTCGGCGGCAAGATGGACCCGAATCTGATGCGTGCGACCCGTCTTGATGGTGACTTCAAGCAGCGTGAACGCGGCGCCGGTGCGCGCCACCTTCACCAGCGTCAGCGATGCCATCGCGTCGGCGCTTTCGCGTGCCACCACCTTGACGCGTCGCTCCCCATCGGGCAGCAGGAACTTGAGCAGCGGTTTGTCGAGTACGCGCAGCCGCACAGGCCACTGACCTGCCACCAGCGCCAGATAGGTCTTGCCGGTCTCGCGCTCGCGAAACTGACTTTGCAGGCTTCTCAGGGCGCTTCGCTTCTTGGCGATCAGCAAGATGCCGCTGGTTTCGCGATCCAAGCGATGGACCAGTTCCAGAAAACGGGCCTGCGGCCGCGCCATGCGCAGCTGCTCTATCAAGCCGAAGCGAACGCCCGAGCCGCCGTGCACCGCGACACCGGCGGGCTTGTCGATGGCCAGCAGGCACTCATCCTCGAACAGGACCGGGAACTCCCGCGCCGGCGCCCGGTGGTCTGACCAGGCGCCCTCGGCCGCAGGGGCTCCTGAGGCCGCCATGTCCTGCGCCTTCGCCAGCGCGCGTTCAGAAGTGCGAACCGGCGGCAGGCGGATCAGGTCTCCCTGTGCGACGCGGCGGTCGACCGCCGCGCGCCCCTTGATGATGCGCACTTCTCCGCTGCGAATGATCCGGTAAACATGGGTCTTGGGGACACCCTTGAGTTGGCGCAGCAGAAAATTGTCCAGGCGTTGCCCCGCGGCCTCCTCATCGACGAGAACCGTGCTTGCTTCCCCGAACCGGGGCTGCGGATTGCCCCCTATAATGTGTTTCACTAGCGGAGTGTTGCAAGTGGTTGATTTGTCTGGAGTTTAGTCCACGCCCAACCATCAGCCCCGCTGGCAGGTCGATGCCACCCGATCGCCCTATGGACTGGCTGCAAGCCAACTGCTTGCGGTGGTCCGCACGGCAAAACGGTACGCCGACGATTTGACTCGCTGATATGGAATACCAATGTCTGCCAGCCCCGCGCTGGCAGAAGGATTTGAGCGAAATGTTTGTGTTGATGGTGCGGATTTTGAGTTGCCTGCAGCGCGCTTGTGCGCTGGGGTTTGGCTTGCCCCGTCCCACGGCGCCCGCACAGCGGGCCAATGGCGCACCTATCAGGGTGGCGTATTCACAGCAGAACCCCCTCGCCCCCGTCCCCGCGCCCTCGCCAGGACTCATTAGCTGAGCTCCCGGCCACAGGCAATTCCCATCGAATCGAATCGTTCGTTCAGGCATCGTTTGCTCGTCATGAGCATGTAATCGGTCTCAGGACCGCAGGAGCGGCGCGCAACGCCTAGGCAGCGCGCCGGCCTCCGAATGCAGGAAAAGGAAGATTCACCATGAAACGGATGCTGATCAACGCAACCCAGTCCGAGGAGCGCCGCTTGGCCATAGTCGACGGGCAAAAGCTGCTCGACTACGAAATAGAAATAGAGGGCCGCGAGCAACGCAAGGGAAACATTTACAAGGCCGTGGTCACGCGGGTGGAGCCGTCGCTGGAGGCCTGCTTCATCGACTACGGCGAGGACCGCCACGGCTTCTTGCCGTTCAAGGAAATTTCGCGCAGCTATTTCGCCCCTGGCGTGCAGGCCAACCAGGCGCGCATTCAGGACGCAATCCGCGAAGGCCAGGAACTTCTGGTCCAGGTCGAAAAAGAAGAGCGCGGCAATAAGGGGGCGGCGCTGACCACCTTCGTGTCGCTGGCTGGCCGCTATGTGGTGCTGATGCCCAACAATCCGCGCGGCGGAGGCGTCTCCAGACGCATCGAGGGTGACGACCGCGCCGACCTGAAGG
>CAISIP010000280.1 GCA_903885415.1 uncultured beta proteobacterium | reverse complement strand
CTCAACCCGAACATCTTCCACGCGACGGGCGACCGTCAAAGTGACCAGAACACCAATATCGGTGTGGAAGTCGCCATGCAATGGAACAGCGGATATAACGAACAGGTTCTTTGCTTTACCAACAACATTCCGCAGCGCGACGGGGGCACGCACCTGACCGGTTTGCGCGCCGCGATGACAAGGGTCATCAACAAATATATCGACGACAGTGAACTGGCGAAAAAAGCCAAGGTCGAAGTCACCGGCGATGATATGCGTGAAGGGTTGTGTTGCGTTTTGAGTGTGAAAGTTCCCGAGCCGAAGTTCAGCAGCCAGACCAAGGACAAACTTGTCAGCAGCGAAGTGCGCGGGCCGGTTGAAGATATTGTCAGCAAGCTGTTGTTTGACTACCTGCAGGAGCGGCCGGCCGACGCCAAGATCATTGTCGGGAAAATCATCGAGGCGGCGCGTGCCCGTGAAGCGGCCCGCAAGGCGCGTGACATGACGCGGCGCAAAGGCGTGTTGGACGGAATGGGCCTACCCGGCAAGCTCGCCGATTGCCAGGAAAAGGACCCGGCGCTGTGCGAAATCTATATCGTCGAGGGTGACTCGGCGGGCGGCTCGGCCAAGCAGGGACGCGACCGCAAGTTTCAGGCGATTCTTCCCTTGCGCGGGAAGATTTTGAATGTCGAGAAGGCGCGGTATGAGAAGCTGCTGACCAGCAACGAAATACTCACGCTGATCACGGCACTTGGAACCGGTATCGGCAAGGCGGGCGGCAGCACGGGCAATGACGACTTCAACGTTGCAAAGCTGCGCTATCACCGCATCATCATCATGACCGACGCCGACGTCGACGGCGCACATATCCGCACGCTGCTGCTGACATTCTTTTATCGACAGATGCCCGAATTGGTCGAGCGCGGCCATATTTATATCGCCCAGCCGCCCCTGTACAAGGTCAAGGCGGGCAAGGAAGAACTCTACCTGAAGGACGGCGGCGCGCTCGACAGCTTCCTGATGCGTATAGCGCTGGTGAATGCGTCGGTTATGACCGGTGGCGACAGCAGCAGCGTGATCAGCGGCGAGACGCTGGCTGAACTGGCGCGTAAGCACCAGGTCGCGCAGGCCGTCATTGCACGCCTTCGTAACTTCATGGATGCTGAAGCACTGCGGTCGGTGGCCGATGGCGTCGCGCTCAATCTGGACACGGTGGCCGACGCCGAAATATCCGCCGCAGCGCTGCAGGCCAGGCTACCAGATGCGGAGGTCGCAGGGGAATTTGACGCGCGCACCGACAAGCCGATTCTGCGCATCAGCCGGCGCCACCACGGCAATGTCAAAAGCAGCGTCTTAACGCAGGACTTCGTCCACGGCGCCGACTATGCGGCGCTTGCCGAGGCGGCCAACACCTTCAAGGGCCTTCTCGGCGAGGGCGCCAAAGTGATGCGCGGCGAGGGCGAGCGGCAGAAGGAAGAAAAGGTTCACGACTTCCGCGAGGCGATGGCCTGGCTGATCGCACAGGCTGAGAGCGCGACATCGCGCCAGCGTTACAAGGGATTGGGCGAGATGAACCCGATGCAGCTGTGGGAGACGACGATGGACCCGACCGTGCGCAGGCTGCTGCGGGTACAGATTGACGACGCCATCGAGGCCGACCGGGTTTTCACCATGTTGATGGGCGATGAAGTCG
>CAISIP010000279.1 GCA_903885415.1 uncultured beta proteobacterium | reverse complement strand
TCAAAGTCCGGCTGCATCAGGCACAGTTTGTACATGGCCGGCACCATCAGCGTGTGCGTCATGGCCTCGCGCGCTGCCAGCGGCAGGAAGTCTGCCGCCTTGAAGGCCGGCATGATCACCAGCTTGGCGGCGCAGCGCGCCATGGTCGCCACCATCGCGACCAGCCCGGTCACATGGCTGAGCGGGACCGCGGCGATCGACGCGTCGCGCTCGCTCAGTCCCATCGCAATCTGGTAGTGCATCGCCGAGTGGGCGATGCCCAGATGGGTGAGCGTCGCACCTTTGGGGTTACCGGTGGTGCCCGAGGTATACATGATCACGCAGACATCCTCTTCGGCGACCGCGGCCGGCACCGGTGCGGCGTCGGGCGCCAGCCAACCGGCGAAATTGTCCGGGCCGACCCCGTCACCCAGACACAGTCGGTGGTGCAGCGCCGGCAGGTCGGCGGCGGCCGGCAGTCGGTCGCCCAGCTCCGCGTCGTGCACCAGCATCACGGCGGCGCAGTCGCCCAGCATGAAAGCCAGACCGGGAGTCTGCTCGCGGGTGCTCAGCGGCACCGCGATCGCGCCGATCTGGGCGATCGCAAACAGTGTGATGACGAATTCGTTGCGGTTAGCGATCAGCATCGCGACCCGGTCGCCGGCGCCGATGCCGCGCTGCGCCATGGCGCCGGCCAGGCTGGCGCAGCGCAGGCGCAGTTCCTCCCAGCAGATGCGCTCGCCAGCGCAGACCAGGGCCTCGCGTTGGGGATGCGCGCGCGCCGAATCGGCCAGCAGCGCGTACAAGCTGCGCGGGCGCTCGGCAAAGCAGCGCAGCACCCGGTCGCCAAAATGCGCCTCCAGCCGCATCGGCGGCCAGCTGTCGTCCCATCGTGTCATGGCCCGTCTTTTCCTTCCCGCATGCTCGAAGCCGTCGCGCCGGCCTCGATGAACTCGACCCCGCGCCGGGCAAAGGCCTTGGCCAGCGCGCCCACCTGCGCTGCATTTTCGGCCACCGCGTTGCCGCTGGCCGCGCGCGCGGCGATGCCCTCGAAAATAACCGCCAGCCTGAACAGCGCAAAAGCGAAATGAAAGGCGCTCACGCCGTCGCTGCGCCCGCTGTGGTGGTAATAGTGCTGCAGGTACTCGTCCTGCCCCGGTATGCCCATCGCGTCCAGGTCGAGTCCGCGAATGCCGCCATATTCGGCCGGCAGCGTGTGGTACGCGATGCAGTTGAAAGCGACATCGGCGAGCGGGTGGCCCAGCGTCGACAACTCCCAGTCGAGCACCCCGACCACCTTGGCTTCAACCGGATCGAACATCAGGTTACCGAGCCGGAAGTCTCCATGGCTGATGCGGGTCTCGCCCTCGTCGGCGATGTGGGCGGGCAGCCAGGCGATCAGGCGCTCGACGTCGGCGTTCTCGGCGGTCTTGGACATCTGCCACTGGCGCGTCCAGCGCGCAATCTGTCGGTTGAAATAGCCGCCGGGCCGGCCATAGTCCGACAGGCCGATGGCCGCCCAGTCGACCCGGTGCAGCCGCGCCATGGTCTGCGCCATCTCGAGATAGACGGCGCGCCGCTGCGCCGGCGCGAGTTCGGGCAGCGCGTAGGCCGGGAATACACGGCCCTGCAGCCGCTGCATCACGAAAAATGGCGTCCCCACCACGTCGGGGGCTTCGTGGTACAGCAGCATCTCGGGCACCGGCACGCCGCTGCCCGCCAGCGCCTGCATCACCCGGTACTCGCGGTCCACCGCATGCGCCGAAGGCAGCACCACCCCGTCGGGCTTCTTGCGCAGCACCATCGAGCGGTTGTCGAAGCTGACAAAGAAAGTCGGGTTGGACTGGCCGCCAGAGATCGGCTCGAGCCGCATCGGACCCTCGAGTCCGGCGATGGCGCCTTTGAGAAAAGCCTCCAGCCGCTGGCGCATCTGCGCGACCGACAAGGCTATGGCCGGCATCGCGCTACAGCCCCATGTAGGAGCGCTGCACATCGGGGTCGCGCAGCAGGTCTTCACCGCGCGCCATCTTCAGAATCCGCCCGTGCTCGATGATGCAGCCGCGCTCGCACAGCCGCAGCGCGTTGCCGACGTTCTGCTCGACCAGCAGCACCGAGAGCCCTTTGGTGCGCACCAGCTCGCGCACCATGTCGAAGACCTTGTCGACAATGATCGGCGCCAGACCGAGCGATGGCTCGTCGAGCATCAGCAGCTTGGGCCGCGCCATCAAGGCGCGCGCCACTGCGCACATCTGGCGCTCGCCGCCCGAAAGCCGACCCGCCAGCTGGGTGCGGCGCTCGGCCAAAATCGGAAACAGGCGCATCACCTCGTCCAGACTCTCCTGCTGGCGTGCGCGTGCGCTGCGGTGGTAGGCGCCGAGCTCCAGGTTCTCCAGAACCGTCATGAACGGGAACAGCCGGCCACCTTCGGGAACCATCACCAGCCCGCGCTCGGCGGCGGCATGCGCAGGCAGCCGGGTGATGTCGTGTCCATCGAAGACCACCCGGCCGCTGCGCGCGCGCAGGTGGCCGCCGATGGTCAGCAGCAAGGTGGTCTTGCCGGCGCCGTTGGCGCCGACCACCGACACAATTTCGCCGCTGCCAACCTCCAGCGTGATGCCGTCGAGCACCGGCAGCTCACCATAGCCCGAGCCGAGCGACTCGACACGCAATATGGTACTCATGCCCGCACCCCCGCGCCAGACAGCATCGGCGCCGGGCACTGCGCTCGCACGAAGCCGTTGTGCACTGCGTTCATTGGTGTCCCTCTCCAAGATAGGCCTTGATGACTGCGGGCGAGCTGAGGATCTGGTCGGCGGTTCCTTCGGCGATCAACCGGCCGCGGTCCAGGACGACCACCCGCTCGGAAAACGCGCGCACCACCTTGAGGTTGTGCTCGATGATCAGAAAGGTGAGGCCTTCGGCGTGCAGACCTTGCAGCAATTCGATCGCCTGGCCTACTTCGCTCTGGTTGAGCCCGGCCATGACTTCGTCGAGCAGCATGATCTCGGGCTCGGTGGCCAGCGCACGCGCCACCTCGAGCCGACGCCTTTCGCTCAGCGTGAGGTCGCCCGCGCGCCGGCGTGCGACGCCAGCCAGCCCGACTTTTTCCAGTACCGCCATCGCTTTGTCGCGGGCCAGCGAAAGCGCCGGGTGGCGCATGAAGGCGCCAATCATCACGTTTTCCAGCGCGGTCAGCGCGATCAGCGGCTTGGCGATCTGAAAGGTTCGACCCATGCCGAGTTGCGCCCGTGCGTGCGGCGCCAGCGCGTTGATTTGCTCACCGCGCAGCCGCACCTCGCCGGCGCTGGGCGCAAGTTGACCAGTGAGCAGATTGAACAAGGTCGTCTTGCCGGCGCCGTTGGGCCCGATGATGCTGACGATTTCCCGCGGTCGCACCGACAGGCTGATGCTGTCGACGGCGAGCAGCCCCAGAAACTGCTTGCTGACCTCGCGCACAGAAAGCAATGCGCTGCTCATCGTCCCGACCCTGCGTTGCGCGAAAAGCGGCGCATCAGGTCGGCCCAGGCGCCTGCCACACCGCGCTTCATGAACAGGGCCGCCAGCACCATCAGCAGACCCAGGATCGCCAGGTTCAGGCCCGGCAGCGCGTTGGCCAGTTCGGCGCGCAGGAAATTCTCGAAGGGAATAATCAGCGCCGCGCCGAGCATCGGGCCACCGATGGTGCCGATGCCGCCAATCAGCGACAGCAACGCAAATTTCACGCCCACGTCCTGCAGCGTGAATAGCGTCGGCGGGTCGATGTAGCGCAGGTACATGGCGAACAGC
>CAISIP010000278.1 GCA_903885415.1 uncultured beta proteobacterium | reverse complement strand
CGCTCAACGCCCTGTGCGTCGCGCCACTCCAGCGCGCGCGCGCTCATCAGCGGTGCTGCTGGCTGCGCCCGGGCCGGCGGCACCGTCGCATCGTAGCTCTCGTGCTGCAGCTTGCGCCCGACCATCGCCTCGGCCAGCAGCGCTATCGAGGTGTCGGCAACGGCGCAGTCGTGCACCACCTGGCCGGCGCGCATCACCGTCACCCGGCCGCACCAGCGCATCACCTCCTTGAGCTTGTGCGTGATCAGCAGGATCGTCGTACCCTGCGCGCGCAGTTGCTCGAGAACGCCAAACAGCTGTCCGACTTCCTGCGGCGTCAGCACCGCGGTGGGCTCGTCCAGTATCAGGATGCGCGCGCCCCGGTACAGCGCCTTGAGAATCTCGAGCCGCTGGCGTTCGCCCACCGGCATGTCGGCGACCATCGCGCCGAGGTGGACCCGCAGTCCGGTCGCCGCCATCAGCGGCTCCAGCCGGCCGCGGGCGAGCGCTTCGGCCCGGTGCAGCAGCGGGTGCGGCTCGGCACCGAGCATCACATTGTCGAGCCCGCTCAGGGTCTCGACCAGCATGAAGTGCTGGTGCACCATGCCGATGCCCAGCGCAATCGCCTGCTGGGAGTTGGACATGTTGGCCGGGCGGCCCATCACCCGGATGGTGCCAGCGTCGCAGGCGTAGAAGCCATACAGCACCGACATCAGCGTGCTCTTGCCGGCGCCGTTTTCGCCAACGATCGCGTGCAGCGTGGCCTGCTCCACGCGCAGGTGCACGTCGTCGTTGGCCAGCACCGGGCCAAAGCGCTTGTGCACGCCGAGCATCTCGACCGCCAGCGGCCCCGTGGGGGGCATTGCGGTCGTCATCGGGCCTGCTCCCGACTGCGGCGCTGCTAGTACTTGCAGGCGTTGTCGGCCATGTAGTCGGCCACCTTGATCTTGCCAGCGACGATGTCGGCCTTGGCGGCATCGACCTTCTTCTTCATGTCGGCCGACACCAGCTTCTCGTTGTTCTTGTCGATCGCATAGTCGACGCCGCCCTCCTTCAGGCCAAGCACAGACACGCCGGGCTTGTGCGCTTTGGACACGTTGTAGACCGCGATGTCGACGCGCTTGAGCATCGACGTCAGCATCGTTCCGGGCTGCAGATGGTTCTGATTGCTGTCGACCCCGATGGCGAGTTTGCCGCCGTCCTTGGCCGCCTGGTAGACGCCCATTCCGGTCCCGCCGGCGGCGGCAAAGATCACGTCGGCGCCCTTGGAAAACTGCGCCTTGGCCAGTTCGCCGCCGCGCGCCGGGTCGTTCCAGGCCGCACCGGTGCTGCCGGTCATGTTGGCGAAGACCTCGGCCTTGGGGTTGGCGAATTTCGCGCCCTGCTCGTAGCCGCACTGGAACTTGCGGATCAGCGGTATGTCCATGCCGCCGACAAAGCCGACCTTGCCGGTCTTGCTCGACAAGGCCGCCATCATGCCGACCAGGAAGCTGCCCTCCTGTTCCTTGAATACCACCGACTGCACATTGGGCAACTCGACGACCATGTCGACGATGGCGAAATTGAGCTTTGGAAACTCTTTGGCCACCTTCTCGATTGCCGACGCCTGGCTGAAGCTCATGGCAATGATCGGGCTCGCTCCGCGCTCGGCCATGCGCCGTATTGCCTGTTCGCGTTGCGATTCGTTGGCGACCTCGAACTCCAGGTAGCTCTTGCCGGTCTCCTTTTTCCAGCGTTCCATCCCGTTATAGGCGGCTTCATTGAAGGACTTGTCGAACTTGCCGCCCATGTCGTAGACGATGGCGGGGTCGGCCTGGGCGGCCAGGCTGGCGGCTAGCACGATGGCGAGTACGGCGATCTGGTTCTTGCGTGTCATGGCATGGGGTTCCCGGATTGGATGGACGGTTCTGGCTGCGCGCCCAAGCCGGGCCGCAGGACTCCGCCGTTGCCGACCTTCCGGCAGCGGCGCTGGCAAGATCATAACGAGGAGGCATTTGTGGCCCGCCCAGCCGGGCCCTGTCGGCGCAGTGCCGCCATTCAGTACACTGGTCGTCCATCACCGAGGACACCATGCCATGAAGTTGCTCATCACCGGCGCCGGCGGATTTGTGGGCGCGCGCCTAGCCCGGTCTATTTTGGCGCGCGGCAGCCTGAACGGCCGGCCGGTTGAAAAGATGGTGCTGGTCGACCAGGTCGCGGCGCCGGCGGACTTGCTGGCAGACCCGCGCGTCGAAGGGCGTACCGGAGCGCTGCTCGGGCAGTGCGCGGCCATGCAGACGGAGGCTTTCGACGGCGTTTTCCATCTGGCGTCGGCCGTTTCGGGCGAATGCGAACTCGACTTCGAACTCGGCATGCGCTCGAACCTGGACAGCACGCGTGCGCTGCTCGACGCGCTGCGCGTATCCGGGCAGGCCGCTGGCCAGCCGGCGCGGCTGGTTTTTTCGAGTTCGGTTGCGGTCTTTGGTCCGGATGCCTCGGTATTGATGCCCGAACGCGTCGCCGACGACACGCTGCCCGCGCCGCAGACATCCTACGGCGTGCAAAAACTGATTTGCGAACACCTGATAGCCGACTACACGCGCAAGGGTTTCCTGGACGGGCGTGCGGCGCGGCTGATGACGGTGACGGTGCGCCCGGGCAAGCCCAACGGGGCTGCCTCGTCGTTTTTCTCGGGGATCATCCGCGAGCCACTGGCCGGCATGGAGAGCACCTGCCCGGTCGACGCTGCGGTGTCGCATCCGATGTCGTCTCCGGCGCGCGCGGTGGAGGGGCTGATAGCGGTCTATGAGGCGAGCCGAGAGTCCTTCGGCGGCCGGCTGGCCATCAACCTGCCGGCGATCAACGTGCGGGTGAGCGACATGCTCGACGCGCTCGAGCATGTCGCCGGCGCCAAGGTCCGCGCGCTGGTGCGCTTCGAGCGCGACGAGCGCATCGCCGGCATCGTCGCCAACTGGCCCGCTGGCG
>CAISIP010000277.1 GCA_903885415.1 uncultured beta proteobacterium | reverse complement strand
GCATGGTTTTCTTGTTCTTGCTGGTGGTGTAGAAATGCCCTGTTCCGGCAGTCGATTCCAGCTTGATCTTTTCGCGTGAGCCTTTGGTCGCCATGGTTCTTCCTTAAATTAAGATTGCCCCCGTGCGCGCAGATCTGCCAGCACGGTTTCAATTCCCTTTTTGTCAATCAGACGCAGCGCCGCGCTGGAGACGCGCAGGCGAACCCAGCGGTTTTCGGCTTCTACCCAGAACCGGCGGTACTGCAGGTTCGGCAGGAAACGGCGTTTGGTTCTGTTATTGGCGTGGGAAACGTTGTTCCCGGTCATCGGGCCTTTGCCCGTCACTTCACATACGCGTGCCATTTGGACACTCCATCTAATGCGCAACGAATCGCATTCGCCACGTTGTCGTTAACAGCTTTCGCCGCACCTCGCCTCGTCTTGCCCAGGCGGTATCGAGATTGCACCGGAAAATTTCCGTCGATGGACTATTCCAGTAAAGCCCGCCATTATAGCGGGAACGCGGCGCGATCGGCGCTGGGACTTAGTTCTGCTCCAAGAAGCGCTGCGCGTCAAGCGCCGCCATGCAGCCGGTTGCGGCGCTGGTGATGGCCTGCCGGTAGACATGGTCCTGCACATCGCCGGCGGCAAACACACCGGGAACGCTGGTCATCGTCGCGAGCCCTTTGAGTCCGGATTGGGTCACGATGTAGCCGCCTGCCATGTCCAGTTGCCCGTCGAAAATGCCGGTGTTGGGCGCGTGGCCGATGGCGATGAAGCAGCCGGTCAGCGCCAGGTCCTCATGGCTCGCGTCGACGCTACTCTTTAACCGGATGCCGGTCACGCCGCTGGTGTCGCCCAGGACTTCTTCAAGGGTCCGGAATGTCTTGAGTTCGATCTTTCCGGCGGCTACCTTCTCCATCATCTTGTCGACCAGGATGGCTTCGGCCTTGAACTTGTCGCGCCGGTGAACCAGGTAGACCTTGCTCGCGATATTGGACAGGTACAACGCCTCTTCCACCGCCGTGTTGCCGCCGCCGACCACGCAGCAGACTTGGTCGCGGTAGAAGAAACCGTCGCAGGTGGCGCAGCCCGAAACGCCGCGCCCCATGAACGCCGTTTCCGAGGGCAGTCCGAGGTACTTCGCCGACGCGCCGGTGGCGATGATCAGTGCGTCGCAGCTATAGGAAAAACTGTCGCCTTGGAGGGTGAACGGCCGCTTCGACAGATCGACGGCACTGATATGGTCAAACAGGATTTCGGTCTTGAAGCGCTCGGCGTGCGCGAGAAATCGTTGCATCAGCTCAGGTCCCTGCACGCCATCCGCGTCGGCGGGCCAGTTGTCGACATCGGTCGTCGTCATGAGTTGGCCGCCCTGGGCGATGCCGGTGACGAGCATCGGACTGAGGTTGGCGCGTGCGGCGTAGACCGCTGCGGTGTATCCGGCAGGTCCGGAGCCGAGGATCAGGACCCGCGCGTGTTTATGGGTGGTCATTGGAGGGAACTCGGTGTGAAAATGCACGTGAAGGGGAGAAATGTGAAGCCGAATGCGCAGAAGCAATGATCTTTAGCGAAACTAAGGGTCTGGCTGCAGCGCGGTTAGCATTGTAGAAAACGAAAAACGATTATGAAGGGTTCGGGGATGTCGATTTTGACGAATTTTGATCTGATAAGGAGAGTGCCTCTTTTTTCGATGCTCACGCCGGCACAAGGCGAAATGCTGGCCGGTTCGGTCGGCAAGCGGCGCTACAAGCGCGGTGAACATATCGTCGAGCAGGGCAAGAAGTCCGATGCGCTGTTCATCATTTTGGCGGGGCGTGCGCGCGTCGTGGTCACCGACGCCAGGGACCGCGAAGTGATTATCGCGACCTTGCACCCGGGTGATTACGTGGGCGAGATGAGCCTGATAGACCAGGAGCCCCATTCGGCGACGGTGGCGGTGGAAATCCAGACCGACGCTCTGGTGCTCGCGGGTGATGATTTCAACCGTTGCCTGATGGAGAACAGTTCGACCGTCGCTGCGGTGATGAAGGTGCTGGTGCGGCGTCTGCGCGATGCGGATCGGAAGATCGAGTCGCTGGCCCTGCTGAACGTCTACGGACGGGTTGCCAATGTGCTGCTGGACCGCGCGCCACCGAACGCCGACAATGTGCGCACGATCCGCGACAAGATTTCGCGCCAGGACATTGCCAAGATGGTCGGCGCTTCGCGCGAAATGGTCAGCCGGGTGATGAAGGATTTTGAGGAGCAGGGTTTTGTTCAGACCCGCGAAGACGGAAGCCTGTTGATCAAGGAGTTGCAGTTGCAGGCGCGCTAGCCGCCCTTGTCACCGTTACCCTGATCACTTGCCAAAGGCGCCACAATGACGCATGACCTATAGCCTTGACACATTGAACTCCGCGTCCCGGCCAAAACCGGGTCCGCAGCCCGCTGGCCTGGCCCGCTTTGCCAGCGAAATGGCGCTGGTGGCGGGAGCGATTGCGCTCGGATATTGGCTCGTGGCTATGCTGAGCTACTCGTCCATGGATCCGGCCTGGTCCACATCGGGTGTCGGCGGCGCGGTGCACAACCGGGGTGGCCGGCTCGGGGCGAGTGTCGCCGACGCGAGCTACTACCTGTTTGGCTTCAGCGTTTGGTGGTGTGGCGTGGCGGGCCTGCGCGCCTGGCTGTCGGGTTTGGCGGCCTGGCTGCGGCAGGAGTCGCCGCAGGAGCCCGCGACTGCGCAGACCGCTGGCGCCAGCGACTGGCTTTCAGGACGCGCCGCGTCCTGGCTGGGGCTCGCGCTGCTGATGATCGCCAGCTGTGTTCTGGAGTGGTCGCGGCTGTACAGCCTGGAGCTGCGGTTGCCGGGCTACAGCGGCGGTATTGTCGGCGCATTGGCCGGGCCGATGAGCGTGCGCTGGTTGGGCTTCACCGGTTCGGGCTTGATCGCCATCGTACTGGGAGTGGCCGGATCGTCGCTGGCATTTCGTTTTTCCTGGGCCCAGGTCGCCGAGCGCATTGGCTCGGTCGTGCATGCGCGGCTGGAATCGAGCCGCAAGAAGCGCGAGTTGGTACAGGATCTGGCGCTCGGCCAGCAGGCAGCCCGAGAGCGCGAAGATGTCCTGAGCGAAGAGCGCTTCGAGGTCGAAGAGCACCATCCGGCGCCGGTCGCGGTCGAGCCTTTGGTGGTCGATTTTCCAAAGAGCGAGCGCGTTGCCAAAGAGCGCCAGAAGCCGTTGTTCGCCGAGATGCCCGACAGCCGCCTGCCGCAGGTCGACCTGCTCGACGGCGCGCAAAGCCGTCAGGACACGGTGTCGCCCGAAACGCTGGACATGACCAGTCGGATGATCGAGAAAAAGCTGAAGGATTTTGGCGTCGAGGTGTGGGTGGTTCTGGCGTCGCCGGGGCCGGTGATCACCCGCTATGAAATCGAGCCGGCGGTAGGTGTCAAGGGGTCGCAGATCGTAGGCTTGGCCAAGGACCTCGCGCGCAGCCTGAGCCTGACTTCGATTCGGGTCGTCGAGACCATACCGGGCAAAAACTATATGGCGCTGGAGTTGCCCAACGCCAAACGCCAATCGATCAAGCTGTCGGAAATCCTGGGCTCCCGAATTTACAACGAAGCCAAGTCCGCCCTGACCATGGGGCTGGGCAAGGACATCGTCGGAAACCCGGTGGTGGTGGACCTGGCAAAGATGCCGCATGTGCTGGTCGCCGGCACGACCGGGTCGGGTAAGTCGGTTGGCATTAACGCCATGATCCTGAGCTTGCTGTACAAGTCCGACGCGCGCGATGTCCGGCTGCTGATGATCGATCCTAAGATGCTCGAAATGTCGGTCTATGAGGGCATTCCGCACCTTTTGGCGCCGGTGGTCACCGACATGCGGCAGGCCGCGCATGGGCTGACCTGGTGCGTCGCCGAGATGGAGCGCCGCTACAAGCTGATGAGCAAGATGGGCGTTCGCAATCTGGGCGGCTACAACACCAAGATCGACGAAGCCAAGGTGCGCGGCGAGTTCGTCTACAACCCCTTCAGTTTGACGCCCGAGGCGCCGGAGCCGCTTGACCGGTTGCCGCATATCGTGGTGGTGATCGATGAACTGGCCGACCTGATGATGGTAGTGGGCAAGAAGATCGAGGAGCTGATTGCGCGCCTTGCGCAAAAGGCCCGCGCCGCGGGCATCCATCTTATTTTGGCGACGCAGCGCCCCAGCGTCGACGTGATTACCGGCCTCATCAAGGCAAATATCCCGACGCGCATCGCGTTCCAGGTCAGCAGCAAGATTGACAGCCGCACGATTCTCGACCAGATGGGCGCCGAAGCGCTGCTCGGGATGGGTGACATGCTCTACATGCCCAGCGGCACCGGCCTGCCGATTCGGGTCCACGGCGCTTTCGTCAGCGACGAGGAGGTGCACCGGGTTGTGAGTTATCTGAAGTCTCAGGGCGAGCCGAATTACATCGAAGGCGTTCTCGAGGGCGGCACCGTCGACGGCGACGGCGAGGTGACGGGCGAGGACGGTGCTGGCGAAAAAGACCCGATGTACGACCAGGCGGT
>CAISIP010000276.1 GCA_903885415.1 uncultured beta proteobacterium | reverse complement strand
TGGCCGTTGGCAATCGGCGCGATGAAGGCGGGTATCAGCGCCGGGTCCATCTGCCCGTCGCCGTCGACCTTCACCAGCAACTGCGCGCCGGCGTCCAGCGCGGCGCGGTAGCCGGTCACGACGGCGGCGCCGACGCCCTGGTTGTCAGGGTGGCGCAGGACGCGCACCCGCGGGTCGGTGCACTGCGCCTGCACCCAGTCGCCCGAGCCTTCGGGGCAGCCGTCGTCGACGACGAAGACCATGTCCACCTCGGCGCCTATGCGCGACAGCACGTCCAGGATCTGGCGCTTGACGCGGTAGCACGGGATGACTACGGCGACAGAATGCGGTTGGGGCTGCGGCATGGGTGCGGTATGGGCCGTGCGATTGTAAGGACGGCAATGCCACAATCCGCTGCCATGCAAGCGCCGCCCGCCTCTTCACCCGCCGACGCAGCAGCACCCGACGGTGACCCGGCTATCGAGGCGCTGCGCGGCTGGGCCGCGCTGATGGTGCTGGTGACGCACTACGCGCCGCTGCTGGCTGCGCCGAGCGGCGCATGGGGCTTTGCCAGCACCGGCGTGGACCTTTTCTTCGTGCTCAGCGGCGCGGTGTTCGCACCCTACCTGTTCGGCCGGCCGCTGCAACTGCTGCCGCACCTGATACGGCGCTTCTTCAGGCTGTACCCGCTGTACCTGTGCGCGCTGCTGCTGTACGCGGCGCTGCGCCTTCCGGCGGCCAACGCATGGGAGCATTTCGGCACCCACCTGGTGATGGGCCATACCCTGCAGTCGCTGGAGCTTGCGCATTTTTACAACGCCGCCTTCTGGAGCCTGCCGCCCGAGCTGGAGTACTACCTGCTGCTGCCGCTGCTGGCCTGGTGCGCCACACGCATCGGATTTGGCTGGCTGCTGGCGGCGGCGACGGCAATGCACCTGCTGCTGGTGGCGGCGGCATCGCCCGGCGAGGGCGTGAGCGCGCGCGCGGTGGCCACCATCCACGCGCCGGGGCTGCTGGTGGAGTTCATGCTTGGCTCGCTGGCCTACGCGCTGGCAGCAAGCCCACAGCCCCGCCTTGCGGCACTGCGGCGCCTGCTGGTGGGGCTGCTGGTGCTGGCGGCAACCGGCTGGTTGTTCGCCAGCCAGGTGGCGCCCGTCAACGGCCAGGCGCAGACGCCGCCGGCATGGATCGGCGGCAACATCGGGATGGCCGCGGCGCTGGGCTATGCGCTGGTGGTCAGCGCACTGGCGCGCCCGCAGCGGCGCTCGGCGGGCTGGTTCACGCCGGGCTTCGTACTGATGGGCCAGCTCAGCTACGGCGTGTACCTGTTCCACAACGCCGCGCCGCAGCTGCTGGCGCGCTGGCTGCCGTCGGTGACGGGCGCCGCAGCGGTGCTGGTGTGCACCTGCGCCACGCTGCTGGCGGCCTGGGCAGCGCACCGCGCCGTCGAGCGGCCGCTGCGCCGCTTCGGCCGCGCACTCGGCGAGCGCTTCAGGCGCTGAGCAACCCGGCCGTCGCTGGCGCGCACGCAGCTGGGTGGGTGCCAGCGTCAGGCGCGCGCTCAAAGCAAAGCCAGAGCAGCCGGGGGTCCGGATCGTCGGACAGCGCCAGCGCGGTGTACCTGGCGGGTTCGAGCAAGGCCCATTCGTCTTCGTCAAAGGGGCGCGGCGCCTCGCCAAGGGGCCTGAACAGTGCGGGCATCAGCAGCGCCGCCGGACTGAAAGCCAGCACCCGCGCGCCCTCGCTCTGGCGCGCAAAGTCCGCAGCACTGGTGAGCGGCTGCGCCAACACCCGGTACCAATGCTCCAGAACCATCGGCCGCTGCAGCGTGCTCATCCGGCGCAGCCCGTCGGACAGCCTGAAAAAAACCGGGTGCTGCTTGCGGAAAAACTGCAGTTGGCTGTGCGCCATCAGCGGGCCCTTGGACGCCCTGTGGCGGTATTCGTGCACCGCGCTGGCGGCCGGGACCAGCGCCAGGGCATGGCCGGCGCGGCGCAGTCGCAGGGACAGGTCGGTGTCCTCGAAGAACATGAAATAGTCGGGGTCGAACAGCCCGCCCGCCGACAGTACGGCAGACCGGCGCAGCAACATCACCGCGCCCGCCAAAAAGCCGACCTCGAATGGCGACTGCGATGCCATCTGGCGCATGGCGCGCTGCAGGCCGCGCTTCGCAGCCCAGCGCGCCAGCGGCCTGGCGCGGGTGGCCAGCGCCAGTGCCAGGCTGTACCAGGGGCTTTGGGGAAATGCAGCCGGCAGCATGAAGGACCGCTGCGCGTTCCAAAATAACCGGGGCGACACCGCGCCCAGGCTTGGATTGCCCTGCATGTACTGCAGCATCCGCATCAGGTCCTGCTGCGCGATACGCGCGTCGGGATTGAGCAGCAGGAAAAATTCCGCGTCCGATTGTTCAAAAGCCAGATTGCAGGCGCGCCCGAAGCCGAGGTTGGCGCCGGGGTTCAACAGCGTCACCCAGGGCATGGTGGCGGCCTGGCGAAGGAGTGCGCTCTCGCCGTGCATGTCGGATTCATGCGCGCTGTTGTCGACCAGCCAG
>CAISIP010000275.1 GCA_903885415.1 uncultured beta proteobacterium | reverse complement strand
GTTTTGCGTTCGACGTGAAAGCTGCGGTAGCCTGACCACGCGACGACGACCGGCTGCATCCCCTCTGGTGCAGTATCCGGATTGACGGTCATTTCAAACTCGACCGCCACGCCGAGCAGTGCTTGGTACGCCTGCCAGTGCCGCCAAAACCGAATGCACAAATAGATGGCAATTTGAAGCAGGATGACCCCTGCAATCGAACCCAACAAATAGAGAGATGTCATAGATGGGATGAAGCTTATGCCGATCATCCGGGCTCTTGATGACCTGTATCAGGGAACCGCCGCTGCGCGAGACCTCATTTGTCTGGCTCGCTGATGGCTTGAATTCACGGGGCGAATTTCTGACCAAAGAACATCCTTTTCGCAGGATTCAGGCATCGTTGATCAGCAAATTTACTTTTACAACTCTCGTCCAGGCTTGCGGCCGCTCTTATTTTTGTTGTGTGAAATGCGCGAGCAAGCCCGCAGGACCGTGCAGCACATGCCACGGGCCGAAATCAACCCGGCATGTTGTTGTTGAACATGTTGCTGAACATCTGTTCCATTCCGTTCGGTCAATCAAAGATTTCGCCGAGCCACGATTTTTTGCGATATTGCTCCTGCCCATGACGGCCGTGGTGGGACGAATGATGTTCGTCCTTGCGCGGGTATCCACTTTGGGGGTGGTAGGCCTGTGTAGAGGGCATCGCACCTGCGCCAGTGGAGGACCGCTCAATCAGCTTGTCGAGTTCACCCCTGTCAAGCCAAACGCCTCGGCACTGCGGACAGTAGTCAATTTCAACGCCTTGGCGTTCGGTCATCAGAAGACTTGATTCCGGGCAGACGGGGCATTTCATAGAGATCCCTTGTTTGAGGTTGAGCCATCGACACGGTGTTGAACAGACCCATGTTTGAGCACTTGAAATTCTCGGGTGGCCGTCTTAAGGGATTCTTATTGTTCTCCTGTGAAAGCCGCCGTTGGCGAATACCCGCAGCCGCTGCGTTGCTGCAACATGAGAGCTGCTGTTTTGCCTTCACTGAACGACCCGGAGCAAAGCCTGGAGCACCCGGTGCGAAATCACCTTTCTCGATTGAAGTGCAGCAGTCGATGATTTTTTGCTGCATCGCAGACTGCGTAACATCCGTGGACGATGAATAAAACTGCCCCCCGCAACCCTCCAGCGAGTCCCGATGCCATGCCACACTCCATGATCAAAGTGGTCGTCTTCGATGCCTACGGCACCCTGTTCGATTTATATTCGGTCGCCACCCTGGCCGAAAACCTGTACCCCGGTCATGGCACGGCGATCGCGACGCTGTGGCGAGACAAGCAGATCGAGTACACGCGCTTGATCAGTTTGTCGGACCCCGCAGGCGCCGGGGGCAGCCGTTATTACCAGACCTTCCTCGAACTCACCCGCCTGTCCCTGCGCTACACCCTGGCGCGGCTCAAACTCGAACCCTCCCCGGCGCATGAAGAAGCGCTGATGCGCCAGTACGAGCAGCTGACGGCTTTCCCTGAAAACCACCAGGTTCTGCAGACCCTGAAAGCCCAGGGCTTTGCCACTGCCGTTCTGTCCAATGGCAGCCCGGAGATGCTGGAATCGGC
>CAISIP010000274.1 GCA_903885415.1 uncultured beta proteobacterium | reverse complement strand
TGCTGCCCAGCGGGTAGTTGCGGTATATCTCCTGTTTCATCGCTGCCGGCGAGCCGCCGCCGTGCAGGCTGATCACGCTGTACCAGCCGCCCTGATAGCCAGCGGTCAGATCCTCCAAAAAGCGCGCGGTTTCGATGCGCTGCTCGTACGGTATGTCGGGGTTGGCGCGCAGCACCTCGCTCAGCCGCGCCGCGGTTTCGGGGTTATGGTCCTCGTCGGGACCCGGCAGCGTGACGATCAAACCCCCGCTGACATAGTGCGCGATACGGTGCATGTCGTAGATCTTGGTCGCCAGCAGCAACTTGCCGATATTGGCAAAGACCGGGTCGGGCATGAAGATGCCGCTGTGGCCATCGGCCTTTGCGTACACGCTGGCGGCAACGCCGCAGGCGAAAAAGCCCTCGGTGATGGTGATCAGCTCGACCATCTGCTCGCGCAGGTGGCCCTCCTGTCCCGGGTCGAAACCATTGGCCTCGCACATCAGCGCGCCCGCGCCGATTAGCAGGTCGCCAAAGCCGGCGCGCGCGCCGATACAGGTGTGGCGGTGGTGCGTGGCATAGCTGTAGGTGAGATGGCCCGAGTGCTCCCATTCGCCCGGCAGGCCCGAATAGAACACCCGGTCCCATTCGACGAACACCCGGTCAAACAGCACCACGCCGGTGCTCTGGCCGTACTTGCGGCTGAACAGCGCCGCGCCGTGCTCGAGTTTTTCGCCCGGACGCCCGGCCGGCCGCGCGACGATGGTCACGCCGGGCGCGTCCACGGCGACGGCGCAGCAGACGGCAAAGTCGGCGTCTTCGCGGCCCATGTTGCGGCAAGGCATCACCAGCAACTCGTGCATGTACGGCGCTCCGGTGACGATCGCCTTGGTGCCCGAGATCACGATACCGCGCGCATTGCGCTCCACCACGTGCAGGTAGCTGTCAACCTGGGCCTGCTGGTGCGGACGCCGGCTGCGGTCGCCTTTGGCGTCGGTCATCGCCACGCCCAGCACCAGATCCTGGTCCTGCACCCGATGCAAAAAATTCAAAAAGCGCGCGCTGTACTCGGTGCTGCCCATCGCGTCGTCGAGCCGAGCCGACACCTGCGCGACGGCATTCATGCCGTCGTGCGTCAGGTAGCGCTGGGCGCAACCGGTCTCCTGACAAACCAGCCGAACCGCCTCGAGTTTGTTGAGCAGGTCGCCCGAACTTGTGTTGGTGTGCACCAGACGGTTGACGCGTTTGCCGCTGCTGCCCTGCACCGCCGTCATGATCGGCGCATAGCGCTCGACATGCGCATAGTCATAGGTCAGCGCGATCGCGTTGACGCCGGGAGCGAATGCGCGCTCGTCGACGACGCTGTCGACCTGCCGGCCGTCAAGAAACACCCTCGGCTTGTAGCGCCGCAGTGATTCCCTGTAGTCGTCACCGGTCATCATGGTGCTGGGGGCGGATGCGTTCATGCGGCGGGCTCCTGTTGCTGGCGCTGCCGACGATTCTATTGAACCCGGCCGCCGCCGGCGGGCACGGGTCGTTGCGCTTGGCATATATTCGCCGCATGCCCGTGCGCGCGCTGGCGTCAACCGATTGGAAGGAAACCGATGCTGCTTGAAGCCGAGGAATGCCAGCTGCTGCTGGTCGACTACCAGACCCGTTTGATGCCGGCGATATTCGAAGCGCCGCAGGTGCTGGCCAACGCGCTGCGACTGGCACGCGTGGCGCAGGCGCTGGAGGTGCCGATGTGGGCCACCGAAGAAAACCCGGCGGGGCTCGGCCACAGCGAACCCGAACTCGCTGCGCTGATCAACGCGCACGGTGCCAGAACGCTCGACAAGATGTCTTTCAGCGCGTGCGCCGACGGGCTGGTCGACCGGCTGCGACCCCCCGAGCGCAAAGCTCCGGTGACCGGCAGCGCGCGCAGCCTGCCCAGGCACCTGCAAAAGCCCGCAACCCCAGCGCAACAGCGCAACAGCATCGTGATCGCCGGCTGCGAGGCCCATGTCTGCCTGCTGCAGACGGCGCTCGAGCTGCTCGAGCAGGAATTCGAGGTCTGGGTTGTGACCGACGCCTGCAGCTCGCGGACCGAGCGCAACCGCGACGCAGCCTTCGACCGTCTGGCGGGCAATGGCGCTGAACTTGTCAGTACCGAGATGGTCGCCTTTGAGTGGCTGCGCAGTGCCGATCACCCGCGATTCAAACAGGTGCTGGCGCTGCTGAAGTAGGGCGCGCGGTCGGCGGGCGATGTGCGCCCCGCTCGCATACACTCCCCATGCCACGCGGCCCGGCCGCCGCACCGGCCGGCTTGGTGCCGCGCGAGTCCGAATGCCAAGGTGCCTCCCCGTGAATGTGTTCCGTCTGATTCTTTTTTGTTGCTCCCTGAGCTGGCTCGCAGCTTGCGCGCCGATCACGCCCCCCAGGGCTTCTGTTGCGCCGGCGCTGCCGCCAAGCTGGCAGGCGCCGCTGCCGCACGGGGGCAGTCTGGCCGACATGGCGCTTTGGTGGCAGGGGCTGGACGACCCGGTGCTGGTGGGATTGGTACAGGCGGCGCAAAACCTCAGCCCGTCGGCGGCGTCTGCGCTGGCGCGCGTGGCGCAGGCGCGCGCTGCGCGTACGGCGGCTGCGGCCAGCCTGCAGCCGTCCCTGGACGGCTCGGCCGGCGCCGCGCGCTCATCGGCGCAGACCGGGCTTGCGGCCGCCAGCAGCCTGCAAGCTGGCGTGCAGGCATCCTGGGAGCTGGATCTGTTTGGCGCCCACCGGAGCGCTGACGAGGCGGCGCAGGCGCGGCTGCAAAGCGCGCAGGCGCAGTGGCACGACGCGCGCATTTCGGTCGCTGCCGAACTCGCGCGGCATTATTTCAACCAGCGGTACTGCGAGTTGCAGGTGGCCATCGTTGCGCGCGACGCCGCCTCGCGCGCCCGCACGTCGGGCGCCACTGCGCTCAGCGCACAGGCCGGGTTGACGGCGCCGTCGCTGGCCGCCCTGGCTGGTGCGGCTGCAGCGCAAGCCAGCGCGCAACTGACCCAGCAACGCGCCCAGTGCGCGCTGGAAATCAAGGCGCTGGTTGCGCTCAGCGGGGTGGCCGAACCCGCGCTGCGCCAGCAGCTGGCTGCGGCGCCGACCGACCTGTCGCCGCAGGCGGCGTTGGCGGTTCCCAGCGTTCCGGCGCAGGCGCTGGAGCAGCGACCGGATCTGGTGAGCGCGCAGCGCGACATCGCTGCTGCGAGCGCCGAGTTCGGCGTCGCGCAGGCGCAGCGCTATCCCAGCCTGGCGCTCCGTGGCGCTATCGGGGCGATGGCGCTGCGCATGGGAGGCGCCAGCGACGAGCGCTCGACCTGGTCCATCGGGCCGCTGTCACTGGCTGTGCCGCTATTTGACGGCGGCCGGCGTGCCGCCGGCGAGCAGGCGGCGCAGGCGCGCCAGGAAGAGGCGGTTGCGCTGTACCAGGCGCGCGCACGCCAGGCGGTCCGCGAAGTCGAGGAAGCGCTGCTTAACCTGAACAGCGCCGCTGCGCAGAGCGCCGACGCGCGCGCTGCCGACGCTGGTTACCGTGTCGCTCTGGCGGCCGCCGACGCGCGCTACGCGGGCGGCTTTGCCAGCTTGCTAGAACTCGAGGACACCCGACGCAGCGCGCTGGCGGCCGAAAGCGCCTTGGTGGGGCTGCGCCGTGACCGGATCCAGGCATGGATTGCGCTGTACCGCGCCGTCGGCGGTGCCTGGTAACAGCCCCAACCCTGATGAACCAGCAAGGCCAACGCCAACAAGCCATGAACCGTATGTATCTGAACTGCCGGGAGCTGTGTATCGCTGCTCTGCTCGGCGCGGACCTGGGCGCGGCGCACGCTGCCGATGACAAGAAACCGGCCGAAGCAAAAGCTTCTCTGACCGTCACGACTGCTTTGCCGCAGTCGGCCAAGCTGCCGATCCGGCTGGCCGCCAACGGCAGCATCGCGGCCTGGCAGGAGGCCAGCATAGGCACCGAGACAGCCGGACTGCGTTTGAGCGAGGTGCGCGCGCAGGTCGGCGACCAGGTCCGCGCGGGCCAGGTGCTGGCGGTGTTCGCCAGCGATGCGGTGCAGGCCGACGTCGCGCTGGCGCAAGCCGGCCTGCTCGAGGCCGAAGCCAACGCGGCAGACGCCGCCGGCAACGCCGAGCGCGCCCGCGCCGTAGCGGGCAGCGGCGCGCTCAGCGCGCAACAGGTCAACCAGTACCTGACCGCCGAGCAGACCTCGCAGGCGCGCGTGCAAGCGGCGCGAGCGGCATTGGGCGTGCAGCAGCTGCGACTTCGCAACACCCAGCTGCTGGCGCCCGACAGCGGCATCATTGCAGCGCGAAGCGCGACCGTCGGCGCGGTGCCGGGCAGCGGAACCGAACTGTTTCGCATGATTCGCCAGGGACGGCTGGAGTGGCGCGCCGAGCTGACTTCCGCTGAGCTCGGACGGGTCAAGCGGGGAACCCCCGCGCTGGTGACTGCGGCCGACGGAACCCAGCTCCGGGGTCAGGTGCGCGTGGTCGCGCCCACCGTCGACCCGCAGACCCGATTCGGTCTGGTCTATGTGGACCTGCGGTTTTCGGGGGCCGGCAGCTCACCGGCACGCGCCGGAATGTTCGCCAAGGGCGAGTTCGCGCTCGGCGACAGCGCCGCACTGACGCTGCCGCAATCGGCGATCGTCATGCGCGACGGCTTCAGCTACCTGTACCGGCTTGGCGCCGACAGCCGGGTCGCCCGGATCAAGGTGCAGACCGGCAGAATGGCCGGCGACCGCATCGAGATCACCAGCGAACTGGCGCCCGACACGCGCGTCGTCACCAGCGGGGCCGGCTTTCTGAACGACGGTGATCTGGTACGCGTGGTCGACAGTGCCGGCCCGGCGAAGGCGCCTGCGCCGCCTGCAAAGACCGCCTCGACGGTGCGCTGAAGGAGTGCCGGCATGAACCTGTCGTCCTGGTCGATCAAGAACCCGATTCCGGCGGTGATGCTGTTTGTTCTGCTGTGCTTCGCCGGATTGCTGTCGTTTAGCGCGATGAAGGTGCAGAACTTCCCCGACATCGAGCTGCCGACCATTGCGCTCACCGCATCGCTGCCAGGTGCGGCGCCGGCGCAGCTGGAAACCGAAGTGGCGCGCAAGCTGGAAAATTCCATCGCCACCGTGGCGGGCCTCAAGCACCTGTACACCAAGGTGCAGGACGGCGGCGTCACGATAACGGCCGAGTTCAGACTTGAAAAACCGGTACAGGAGGCGCTGGACGAGGTGCGTACGGCGGTGGCCCGGGTTCGCAGCGAGCTGCCAGGCGACTTGCGCGACCCGGTCGTGAACAAGCTCGAGTTGGCAGGACAGCCGGTGCTGGTGTTCGCGATCCGGTCGCTCGCGCGCGGCGACGCCCCCGGCATGGACGACGAGGCGCTGTCCTGGTTTGTCGACAACGAGGTGACGCGCCGGTTGTTGGCGGTGCGCGGTGTCGGCGCGGTCACCCGGGTCGGCGGTGTGGCGCGCGAGATCCGGGTCGCGCTCGACCCGATGCGGCTGCAGGCGCTGGGAGCGACGGCGGCCGATATTTCGCGTCAGCTTCGTCTGGTGCAAATCGACAGCGCCGGCGGACGGACCGACCTTGGCGGCTCCGAGCAACCGGTGCGTACGCTGGCAACGGTGCGTTCGGCACAGGAGCTCGGTTTGCTGCAGCTTGCGCTGTCGGACGGACGGCACATCCGGCTCGACCAGGTCGCCACGGTCAGCGACACCAGCGCCGAGGCCCGATCGTCGGCGCTGCTCAACGGCCAGCGGGTCGTCGGCTTCGAGATCGCGCGCAGCAAGGGTGAAAGCGAAATCGCGGTCGGCGCAGCGGTGCAAAAAGCGCTGGCCGAGCTTCGGGTGCAGCACCCGGACATCGAGCTGACAGAGGCCTTCAATTTCGTCGCCCCGGTGCAGGACGAGTACACCGGCTCAATGCACCTGCTGTTTGAAGGTGCGGTGCTGGCGGTGCTGGTGGTGTGGCTGTTCCTGCGCGACTGGCGTGCAACCCTGGTGTCGGCGGTGGCGCTGCCGCTGTCGGTGATCCCGGCTTTCATCGGGATGCACTTTCTGGGTTTCAGCGTCAACGTGATCACTTTGCTGGCGCTGTCGCTGGTGGTCGGCATTCTGGTCGACGACGCGATCGTCGAGGTCGAGAACATCGTGCGCCACCTGCGCATGGGAAAGACACCGTACCAGGCGGCGATGGAGGCCGCCGATGAGATCGGGCTGGCGGTGATCGCCACCACCTTCACCCTGGTGGCGGTGTTCCTGCCCACCGCGTTCATGAGCGGCATCCCGGGGAAGTTTTTCAAGCAGTTTGGATGGACTGCATCCCTGGCAGTCGTCGCGTCGCTGTTGGTGGCGCGTGTTCTCACGCCGATGATGGCGGCCTATATGCTCAAGCCCATCGTTGGCACGCCGAGGGACGCCCTCTGGCTGCGGATGTACATGGTCTGCGCGCGCTGGTGTCTGTCGCATCGGTTGAGCACCATGGCTGCAGCGACCTTGTTCTTCTTCGGCTCGGTGTCGCTGATCCCGCTGCTGCCGACCGGCTTCATACCACCCGACGACAACTCGCAGACCCAGGTCTATCTGGAGCTGCCGCCTGGCGCAACGCTGCTCCAGACCGAAGCCGCAGCCGAGCACGCGCGGCGGCTGGTAGCCGGCGTGGCGCATGTGAAGAGTATCTACACCACGGTGGGTGGCGGCAGCGCGGGCGGCGACCCGTTCGCGATGCAGGGCGCCGCCGAGGCGCGCAAGGCGACGCTCACGGTTCTGCTCGACGAGCGCAACCAGCGGCCACGCAAGCAGGGAATCGAAAATGCGATCCGTGCGGCGCTCGAGGCCTTGCCGGGCGTTCGCAGCCGGGTCGGGCTCGGCGGCTCCGGAGAAAAATACGTTCTGGTGCTCACTGCCGAGGACCCGCTGGCGCTGCAGGCCGCCGCGCTGGCCGTTGAGAAAGACCTGCGGACGATTCCCGGCCTGGGCAGCGTGGCTTCCAGCGCGAGCCTGATAAGACCCGAGATCGTGGTGCGTCCCGACTTTGCGAAGGCGGCCGACCTCGGCGTGACCAGCGCTGCGATAGGCGAGACACTGCGTATTGCCACCGCCGGCGATTACGATATGGCGCTGGCCAAGCTCAACTTGTCCCAGCGACAGGTTCCGATCGTCGTGAAGCTCGACGCGACGGCGCGCCAGGACCTGGCGCTGCTCGGACGCCTTGCCGTTCCCGGCGCCCGCGGCCCGGTGATGCTGTCGCAGGTCGCCACGCTGGAACTCGCTGGCGGTCCCGCGCTGATCGACCGTTACGACCGCGCGCGCAACGTCAACTTCGAGATCGAGTTGTCGGGGCTGCCGCTGGGCGATGTCACGGCAGCGGTTCAGCAACTGCCGGCGATCCGGCAGTTGCCGCCCGGCGTCAAGGTGGTCGAGATCGGCGACGCCGAGGTGATGGGCGAGTTGTTCGCGAGCTTCGGCCTGGCGATGCTGACCGGGGTGCTGTGCATCTACATCGTGCTGGTGCTGCTGTTCAAGGACTTCCTGCATCCGGTGACGATCCTGTGCGCCTTGCCGCTGGCGCTCGGCGGCGCCTTCGTCGGGCTGCTGATCGCGCAAAAGAGCTTCTCGATGCCCTCGCTGATAGGGCTGATCATGCTGATGGGCGTCGCGACCAAGAACTCGATCCTGCTGGTCGAATACGCCATCGTCGCGCGGCGCGAGCAGCACCTCGGGCGGCTGGAGGCGCTGCTCGATGCCTGCCACAAGCGCGCCCGACCGATCGTGATGACGACGCTGGCGATGGGCGCTGGTATGGCGCCTATCGCGCTGGGTCTGGGTGTGGCAGACGCCAGCTTTCGCTCGCCAATGTCGATCGCCGTGATCGGCGGACTGATCACCTCGACCGTGCTCAGCCTGCTGGTCGTACCCGCGGTGTTCACCTACATCGATGACATCGGCAACTGGCTCAAACGTGCGCTGCGGCTGCGCGGCACGGGCGCGGTCGCTGAGCCGGGGGGCCACGGTGCCAAGCCAGCCAGCACGACGCCGGCCAGACCCTGAGGCGCTGGCCTGGCCGGTGCTGTGCGCGCTGATCGGCATGGGCGCCATCGCAGCCGGCTTGACGGCCGACCCGCAGCGGCTGGGCTGGAACGCCGCCGACTGGAGCACAAGGCCATGGACGCTTTGGAGCGCGAGCTTGGTGCACCTCAGCGCCGGGCACCTGGGGATCAATCTGGCCGGGCTTGCCTTGATCGCCATGCTGGGCATGCTGCTGCACGCCCGCTTGGACGCGGCGCTGGCACTGCTGCTGGTCTGGCCGTTGGTGACGCTGGCGCTGCTGGTGTGGCCGCAACTGGGCGCTTACTGCGGCATGTCGGGGCTGCTCAACGCGATGCTCGCGCTGCTGTGCGTGCAGGCCGCTGCGGTGCCGGTGCGTCGGCGCTGGGCGCTGTGGCTGCTGGCCGGTCAGGCGCTCAAACTGGCCGGCGAGCAGGGCTGGTCGCAGCCGCTGGCATTCGACGCCAGTTGGGGCTTTGACGTTGCCTACGCCGCGCATCTGGCAGGTGCCCTGGCGGGCGCGGTGGCGGGGCTGTTGTGCGCGGCGGTCCGTTGCGGCCGGTGTCATCGGCCCTGATCGGCGCTGGACGGCGACTTCAGTTGGCGTAGTAGACGTAGGCGTCGTCGAGCGCCTGGCGCTGTCGCAGCGTCTTGTCCAGCGGCACCGGGGCCTCGGCCAGTGCCGGCCACATCGGCTTGATCTGCGACTTCTCCCACTCGGCGATTCTGGCCTTGAGCGCCGCCACCCGCGCCGGCTGGTTGGCCGCCAGGTTGTTCTTCTCGCCCGGGTCGTTTGCCATGTCGTACAGCCAGTCCTTTTTCGGCCGCTCGGTCACTTGCAGCTTCCAGTCGCCCTCACGCACCACGCGGTAGCTGTCGGTACGCCAAAAAAGCAATGCGTGCGGCCGACCGGCCGCCTCGCCGCGGGCGAAGGGCAGCAGGTTCACGCCGTCCATCGGTCGGTCGGCCGGCATCTGCTGGCCAGCGACTGCGGCGGCGGTGGCGAATATGTCGAAATGGCTGACCGCAGCCGTGACGTTGGCACCCTTGGGCAGTCCGGCGGGCCAGCGCATGAAGAACGGAACGCGTATACCGCCTTCGAAGAAAGTCGCCTTCCAGCCACGATAGGGGCTGTTGATTCCGTCGATGCCGATGTAGTGCGCGCCGCCGTTGTCGCTGGTGAAGATGACCAGCGTGTCGTCTTCCAGGCCCTGGTCCTTGAGCGACTGTAAGACCCGGCCGATATTGCGGTCGAGCGAGCGGATCATCGCTGCATAGACGCGCATCGTGTGGTCGGGTATGAACGATAGCGCGTCGTAGTCTTCGCGCGTCGCCTGCAGCGGCGTATGCGGGGCGTTGTACGCGAGGTACATGAAGAAGGGCCGGTTCTTGTTGGCTGCTACTACCTTCACTGCCTCGTCGGTCAGGTAGTCGGTCATGTACTTCGGTGGCTGGAAAGGGACGCCGTCGTTGTGGCGAATAGCCCAGGGCTCGGCGGCCCACAGGAATTTGTCGATCGGGTCGAAGTTCTGCATCGCGTTGACGACACCGGGGTCCCGGGTCGGCAGGTACATCGACGCGGCGTGCAGGTGCGACAGTGACTCGTCAAAGCCGTGCGAATAGGGGCGAAATTGCGGGCTGTCGCCCAGATGCCATTTGCCAATGTGCACGGTGTGGTAGTCGGCGCTCTTGAGTAATTGCGCCAGCGTGATCTCACGGGTCGGCAGCCCCATGTCCTCGTAGCGGATCAGGTCCGCCTCGCGCTCGGCGTGGTAGACAGGTGCGCGGAATTCGTTGTTGGCGCGGTAGTTGCCGATCACCTTCATGAACATCGGCGGCGTGGGCGTGAACTCGAAGCCAAAGCGGGTCGGGTAGCGGCCGGTCATCAGCGCCGCTCGCGATGGCGCGCAGGTCGCGTTGCCCGAATAGCCGGTGCGAAAGTCCACGCCGGCGCGCGCGATGCTGTCGATATGGGGGGTGGGAACCATGCCGCCGGCGATGCCGCCACCGTACAGCGTGATGTCGTTAAAGCCCAGGTCGTCGGCCACAATCAGAACAATATTGGGCCGTTTGCGTCCAGCCGGGTCCACCGCGCCCGGGCCGGCCTGCCACCCCACCGGCTGCGTGGAGCCGTAGTCCTGATGAATGAAATACTTGACCGCCAGCAGCATCAGGCCGACCCGGCCGCCGACGGCGTAGTAGCCGGCAGCGGCGATCAGCAGCAAGGCGCTGAGTCCCCAGGCGACGCGCTTGAGCATGGTCTCTTCTCCAACATCGGGCCGGTTGGGTCGTCGGCGGACCCGACGGTCAACGGCTGCGCATTATCACCGCAGCACTTGCCGCAGAGATCCGGCCGAGTCGCCTTGCGGACAGCCTCGGGGCTTGGGTTGTCCCGCAGGTCTTGTTGGTCCGGGCACCGGTACCCGAGGGCCTGGTCGGGCGCTACGGGTTCGCGCTATGCGCGGCCCTTGCGGCCCAGCGCTGCTTCTATCTTCTGCACTGCCTGCATGGTTTGCAGCACCCGGTCGGGCGTCAGGCTAATGCTGTCGATGCCGAGCTCGACCAGATAGCGAGCGACCTCGATGTGGTCGCTCGGCGCCTGGCCGCAGATGCCCACATGGCGGTGGTTGCGCCGGGCGCCCTCGACCGCGAGGCGCAGCATCTTGCGCATTCCCGGATCCTGCTCGTCGAAGGAGTCGGCGACGATCGCGCTGTCGCGGTCCACGCCAAGTGTCAACTGCGTGAGGTCGTTCGAACCGATCGAAAAGCCGTCAAAGAGCTCGGAAAACTCATCGATCAGCAGCACGTTGTTCGGTATCTCGCACATCACGTAGACCTCCAGGCCCTTCTCGCCCCTCGTGAGCCCATGGGCCGCCATCGAAGCCAGGACCCGGCGCGCCTCGTCGATGCGGCGGCAAAACGGCAGCATCAGCTTGAGATTGTTCAGCCCCATCACCTCGCGCACCCGCTTCATCGCTGCGCATTCGAGCGCAAAGGCTTCGGCGTAGGCTGGATGGATGTAGCGCGCAGCACCACGAAAACCGATCATCGGATTCTCTTCATGCTGTTCAAAGTCGCGACCGCCCAGCAGCGCCGCATATTCGTTGCTCTTGAAGTCCGACAGGCGGACGATCACCGGTCGCGGGTAGAAGGCGGCGGCAATCGTTCCCACGCCTTCGGCGAGCCGCTCAACAAAATAGGCGGCACCACTTGGATAGGCGCGTGACAGGGCGACGACGCGGGCACGTACCGCCGCGTCCTGGATGCGCTCGGGGTGCAGCACAGCCATCGGGTGCACCTGGATGTGCTCATTGATGATGAACTCCATGCGCGCCAGACCCACGCCATCGCAGGGCAGTTGGCTCAGCTGAAATGCCAGCTCCGGGTTGCCGAGGTTGATCATGATCTCGGTCGCCGGACGCTGGATGCCGCTGAGGTCGCTGACCTGCTTGTGAAAGCCAAGCTGGCCGTCGTAAACCCGGCCCAGCGCACCCTGTGCGCAGCAAACGGTGACGCTGTCGCCGTCGCGCAGCACATCGCTGGCGTTCTCGGTGCCGACCACTGCCGGTATGCCAAGTTCGCGTGCGACGATGGCTGCGTGGCAGGTCCGGCCGCCGCGGTTGGTGACGATTGCGCAGGCGGTCTTCATCACCGGCTCCCAGTCCGGCGCGGTGGTGTCAGCGACCAGCACCTCGCCCGGCAGGAAGGACGCAAGGTGCTGCGCGTTGGCCACCTGCCGGACCCGGCCGGCCGCGATCTTGGAGCCGACCGCACGTCCGGTGGCACGCACGCTGCCGACGCCGTCGAGCAGGTACTCCTCCAATAGCATCGGGTTGCGCTGCGAGACGCCGGTTTCGGGGCGCGCCTGGACGATGAAAATTTGTCCGTCGGGTCCGTCCTTGGCCCATTCGATGTCCATCGCCCGGCGCTGGCCCGCGATCTGGCTGTAGTGGTCCTCGATCGTGATCGCCGCCTCAGCGAGTTGCATCACGTCGGCGTCGCTCAGGCAGTAGCGCTGGCGGTCGATCCTGGGCGTGGGTCGGTTGCGCACCGGCTCGCGCGTGTGGCCATGCGCGTAGCCCATGCGCAGTTGCTTTTCGCCGAGCCTCCTGCGCAGCACGCTGCGAAAGCCTTGCCGGAAGCTCGGCTTGTGCACATAGAACTCGTCGGGATCGACGGCGCCTTGCACGACGTTCTCGCCCAAACCCCAGGCCCCGGTGATGAACACCATGTCGGGGTGGCCCGACTCGGTGTCGATGGTGAACATGACGCCAGCCGAAGCCAGGTCACTGCGTACCATCTGCATCACGGCGACCGACAGCGAGACCTTGAAATGGTCGAAGCCCTTGTCAATGCGGTAGGAGATGGCGCGGTCGGTGAACAGCGAAGCCTGGCAGCGTTTGACCGCGTCGACCAGCAACTGCTCGCTGCGCACATTGAGATAGGTGTCGTGCTGGCCGGCGAAGCTTGCGCCGGGCAGGTCTTCGGCGGTGGCCGAACTGCGCACGGCAACGCTCAAATCTTCGCCCTTGCTCGCCTTCAGCCGGCGCCAGGCCTCGCGCAGCGCCTGTTCCGCCTCGACCGGCATGGCGGCGGCGTAAACGATTTCGCGCGCGCGCAGGCCGACGCGCGCCAGCGCATCCACATCGCTTTTGTCGAGCTTGTCCAAAAGCCGGTGCAGCTCGGGCCATGCACGCGCTGCTTCAAGCGCGTCGCGGTAAGCCTGCGTCGTGACGGCAAAGCCGTCGGGTATGCGCAGCCCCAGCGGCGTCAGTCGCTGGAACATTTCGCCCAGCGAAGCCGCCTTGCCGCCGACCAGCGCCAGATCCGATAGTGAGAGTTCGCCAAACCAGCGGATGTACGAGGGATGCTTGGCCATGCTGAAGTGTCCTTGGATAGTGCGATCCGACCATGCTCGGCGGTTGCTGACAGCAGGAGCTTGAGGCGGCGCAAATGCCGCCCCCTCGTGCAGGCCGCCGCATCGCGCGTGTTGGCGCCGCCGCCGGCGATGCCGGGCTGACGCTTCCCAGGGACGGGGGGTCCCGATAAAATTCGACCACCCGACCCACCCCACAAGGACCCCATGGAAGATGCAGCGAAACCCGAGTTGATAGAAGAAATGC
The DNA here is from genome assembly GCA_903885415.1 of uncultured beta proteobacterium. GTDB lineage: Bacteria > Pseudomonadota > Gammaproteobacteria > Burkholderiales > Burkholderiaceae_C > CAISIP01. The sequence continues at coordinate 1,103 of CAISIP010000274.1, read as the reverse complement.
GCGGCCCGGTGATGTGGCTGACGATCAACCGCGAGGAGCGGCGCAACGCGATCAGTCCGGGCGTCCTGTCGGCGATGGGTGCGGCGCTAGTGCGGGCCAACCAGGACCGCGCGGTGCGTGCTGTGGTGATCACCGGCGCTGGCCACCGTGCCTTTTGTTCCGGCGCCGACCTGCAAAGCGGCAAGTCCTTCCAGTTCGACTATTCTGAACCTTATGTGGGCTTCGCCAACCTGTTTCGACAGGCCCGGCAGTCGACGGTTCCGCTGGTCGCGCGCGTCAACGGCGCCTGCATGGCCGGTGGCATGGGCATCATGGGAATGTGTGACCTGGTAGTGGCGAGTCCAACGGCCATTTTCGGGCTGCCCGAAGTAAAGGTGGGACTGTTTCCGGCGCAGGTGATGAGCGTCATTGGCAACCTGCTGCCGCGCCGGGTGCTGGCGGAAATGTGCCTCACCGGCGAGCCGCTGAGTGCCGCGCAGGCGCTGGGGTTCAACCTGGTCAACCAGGTCAGCCAGGATCTGGACGCAGGCGTCCAGGCGCTGCTCGGTCGCATGCTCGACAAGTCGCCGGCGGCGATACGCCGCGGCCTGTACACGATGAAGAAAATTGAGGCCATGGCGTTCGAAGAGTCGATGTCTTTTGCCGAGAGCCAGATAGGGCTTTTCGCGCTGACCGAGGACGCAGCTGAAGGGCAGCTGGCTTTTCGCGAAAAGCGCCCTCCGGTGTGGACCGGTCGCTGAGCATCAGGCTTTCCGGCGCGCCAATGCGGTCCGGCCCGCGGACTGACCAAGCGCAAGCCCTAGCCTAGAGTACCCGACCCACAATCAGCGCTGCCCACACCTTGCGCCGAACGAGGGTCAGTGCAGGGCCGCCGGTTCAGACCACGGTTCGTGGGCGCGGCGTATGTCGGGTGCGCACGGCGTGCGAGCCGGCCCGGGCGGCGTCTGCAAGCAAGCGATGGGCTGGGTGCCCGGGCAATCAGGGAGACAGAATGGGTGAGCAATTGACAGCCGGCGAGGTTTGCACCCGCAGCGTGACCGTGGCCTTCAGGAACACGACTTTGGGTGGGGCGGCGCGCCTGATGCGGGACAACAATGCAGGCT
>CAISIP010000273.1 GCA_903885415.1 uncultured beta proteobacterium | reverse complement strand
GTCTGCTTCGGTGGCAATCGTCGACACATCGCTTACGCTGGTCGGTGTCCCGGACTTTGGTGGCGGGGGCGATGGTGCAGGCAGCGGCGGGGGCGGCGTCTTGTGAGGCATGGGAGGCGGATGATTTGTTGCTCGTTATCGCGAAGCTTGCGTGCCCTGGCTTTGTTTGTCCTGGGGTGTAGCGCGGGCGCCGGCCATGCCCAGAGTGCTGCATGCGGCGTATTGGAGCCGCAGTTGCGGTTTGCAGACGGCCTGAGTTCATGCTTCAAGGAGCTTGCATTTCTTTCCAAGCCGGGTTTCATTGCAGGCTCCCCAAGCCAAAGCTACGAGTCTCTGGCGCGCCGGTACTTTCCCTACACGATCTCCGCTACCCGATCGCCCGGGCAATGCCCCTTCGTCCAGGCCTTCGGCTGGGGGACGGACCAGAGCCTGTCGCTGCCCACCTGTGAAGAACGGCTGCAGCAGGCCGTATCGGAAACGGCGAGAGGCGCTTCTGCGAAGGATTGCCGCTGTGAGGTATTGGTTTCCAGCGGCCAGAGCAGCCTGACGCGTGCCGAATTCCGTCAAAGAGCCGAAGCCTATGAGCGCGTTTTGACCGCCGATCATGGCGCCGGCGCTGCGGGTTCGGGCCCTACCGTCCCGCAGCAGGACATGCCCACGGACGAACCGATAGCCGTGCCGACAGAACGGCTTGTGAGCGATCCCGCGCCATCGGCAGGCAGCCCGGCGCCGGCTGCAAGTGCTTCGCAGGATGAGAACAAGGCGACAGGGCCGTCGGGCGTGCCGCAAGCCTTGGCGCCAAAATTGGTGTCCGAATCGGCACCGCGCCTTGCAGAACCGATTGCCGCGGGCGCTGAATCCTGGCAGCGGCAGCACGCCGAGTCTGTAGCCCCGTTTGCGCTGGCGCTGGCCGAACAAGCGCCAGCTGGATCGACCACGCCCGAGTTGGCGCCGGTGTTAGCCAAGCGCAATGCCGTGGCGGCACCGAAGGCGGCCGCCCCTGCGCACGCCAACAAGCCGCTGAGAAAGCCACCGCACAAGCGTGGCAAGACGAAGCGGGCCGCTAAGCTGCCAAAACCGGCCAAGCCCTGATTACCAGGGCGCTAGCCCGGGTATTAGCTGCATGATGCGAAGCGCGCGAGCCGTAGCGCCATTTCGGCACGCGTCCAGCGGCAACCGCGTTGACAGACTTTAGTTTAGGCTTAAACTATATTCCTATGAATGTGCTGTGCATTGGCGGTGGTCCGGCGGGTCTTTATTTCGGCTTGCTGATGAAGCAACAAGATCCGTCGCACCGCATCGTGGTGGCCGAGCGCAACAGGGCGTCCGACACCTTCGGCTGGGGCGTTGTGCTGTCCGATCAGACCCTCGATAACCTGCGGCAGGCCGACCCGATCACCGGTGCGCTCATCGATGACGCCCTCAACCACTGGGACGATATTGAGGTATTTTTCAAGGGCCGCAGCGTGCGATCGGGCGGGCACGGCTTTTGCGGAATAGGACGCAAGCGGCTGCTGAGCATCCTGCAGGAGCGCTGTCGGGAACTGGGCGTGGAACTGCTGTTCGAAACCGAGGTTGCCGACGACCAGCTGCTGGCCGAGCAGTACCAAGCCGATCTGGTGATTGCCAGCGACGGGCTCAACAGTCGCATCCGCACGCGCTACGCGCACAGCTACCAGCCGGACATCGATACAAGGCGGTGCCGCTTTGTATGGCTCGGAACGCACAAAACCTTTGACGCCTTCACTTTCGCGTTCGAGCGCACCGAGCATGGATGGTTCCAGGCGCATGCCTACAAGTACGATGAAAACACTTCCACATTCATCGTCGAGACGCCGCAAGCGGTCTGGGAGGCGCACGGACTTGATGACATGGGTCAGGAGGAGGGGGTGGCGTTTTGCGAACGCCTGTTTGCCCGTTATCTTGACGGCCATGCGTTGGTCAGCAATGCCAAGCATTTGCGGGGCTCTGCCCACTGGATCCAGTTTCCGCGTGTGATGTGCAAGACCTGGGTGCACCAGCAGCAGTTGTCACACCGGCGTGTACCGGTGGTGCTGATGGGCGATGCGGCGCACACCGCACACTTTTCGATCGGCAGTGGAACCAAGTTGGCGCTGGAAGACGCGATTGACCTGGCTGGCGCATTTGCCGCTGGCGCTTGGCAGGCGGGCGCACCGGTGGACATGGACGCTGTGCTGCAGCACTACGAGGCCAGGCGCAGCGTAGAAGTTCTGAAGATTCAAAACGCCGCACGCAATTCGACCGAGTGGTTCGAGAATGTGCAGCGGTACACGACGATGGAGATCGAGCAGTTCGCGTATTCGCTGCTGACCCGGTCGCAGCGCATCAGCCACGAAAATCTGCGACTGCGCGACCGCGCCTGGTTGGCAAGTTATGAGCATTGGCTGGCGCACAGACTGCCCGCGCCGCCAGGGGTTCGGGACATTTTGGGTCTCGCTGCCGCTCCCAGCGCAGCCCATGGGCCCGCGTCTATGCCGATGTTGCTGCCGCTGCAAGTGCGCCAGACGCTTCTGAAGAACCGTGTTGTTGTGTCGCCGATGGCGACCTACAGTGCGGTCGATGGACTGGTGCAGGATTTTCACCTGGTGCACCTGGGTGCACGGGCACTCGGTGGCGCCGCCCTGGTCATGGTCGAGATGACCAGCCCGAATCCGCACGGCCGCATCACCCCTGGCTGCACCGGCTTGTGGAACGATGCACAGGAAGCGGGCTTCAAGCGCATCGTCGACTTTGTCCATCGCAACAGCAGTGCCTGCATCGGCCTGCAGTTGGGGCACAGTGGTCCCAAGGGCTCAACCCAACGCGGCTGGGAGCAGGCCGACGAGCCCTTGCCGGCTGGTGCAGCGCACGCCAACTGGCCGCTGATCGCCGCAAGTGCGGTTGCCTATGGCGAGCAAAATCAGACGCCTTCAGCGATGGCACGATCCGACATGCTGGCGCTGATCGACGATTTCGTCGCCGCTACCCGGCGTGCAGCGCGTGCCGGCTTCGACTGGCTCGAACTGCATTGCGCGCATGGTTACCTGCTGTCGAGCTTTATCACCCCGTTGACCAATTTGCGCACCGACGAATATGGAGGGCAGGGCAGGGCGGGGCTTGGCAACCGATGCCGTTACCCGCTCGAGGTGTTTCGGGCGATGCGTGCTGCCTGGCCCGAAGGGCGCCCGATGAGCGTTCGGATTTCGGCGCATGACTGGGCGACCGGCGGAAATGACGCTGACGACGCCGTCGAGATAGCGCGAATGTTCAAGCAGGCCGGCTGCGACATGATCGACGTGTCGTCTGGGCAGACCACGCGTGGCGCCAGACCGGTCTATGGTCGGATGTACCAGACGCCATTCGCGGACCGCATCCGAAACGAGGCCGGAATCCGGACCATTGCTGTGGGCGCCATCACACAGGCTGATCAGGTCAACAGCATCATCGCCGCCGGGCGAGCCGACCTGTGCGCTGTGGCGCGGCCGCATCTCGCGGATCCGGCCTGGACGCTGCACGAAGCAGCAGCACTGCAGTCGCGTGCGGTCGACTGGCCTCAGCCCTACCTCAGTGGACGCGACCAGCTTTATCGCGAGTTGCGCAAGCAGCGCGACCTTGCTGCATCACCGGCGCAACCCGCAGCCAGCGCTGCGGACGAAGAAGGGATCTGAATGGACAAGGAGGCGCGGCTGGACGGTAGCACTACGGCGGAACATCCGGAGGCGCTGCGGCTGTGGCTACGGATGCTGACCTGCACCCAGCTGGTTGAAAAGCAGATTCGTGCAGAGTTGCGCGGGCGTTTCAGTACCACCTTGCCGCGCTTTGACTTAATGGCGCAGCTCGAGCGCGCTCCCGATGGCCTGAAGATGAACGAGCTGTCGCGCCGCATGATGGTCACCGGTGGCAACATCACCGGCATCACCGACCAGCTGGTGGCCGAGGGCCTGGTGGAGCGCGCACCCGTTCCAGGTGACCGTCGGGCCTACCAGATACGCCTGACCACCAAGGGGAGGTCCCAGTTTGCCGGCCTTGCGCGATCACACGAAGGCTGGGTGGTGGCCGCTTTCGCGGGATTAAGGGCGAGTGATATTTCCGCCTTGCACCGGTTGCTGGGCAAGGTGAAGAAGCAGATCCAGAACACAACCAAGGACGGCCCATGAAACACTATGTCGGCAGCGCCAATCCGATGCGCCCGCGATTTGAAGCCACCGCAGCCTACGAGGCGCGGCATTTTTCTTGGCACTGCAATGGTCCGGTGGGCACTATCACGCTCAACCGCCCGCAACGCAAGAACCCGCTGAGTTTCGACTCCTACGCTGAGCTGTGCGGCCTGTTCGATGCCTTGCGCCGCAGTGTCGATGTCAAGGCGGTCGTGGTGGCCGGCGCGGGCGGCAACTTTTGCTCCGGCGGAGACGTTCATGAAATCATCGGACCGTTGACCAAGATGAGCATGCCCGAGATGCTCGAGTTCACCCGCATGACCGGCGACCTGGTCAAGTCCATGCGCAACTGTCCACAGCCGATCATTGGTGCTATAGACGGAATCTGCGCTGGAGCCGGGGCGATGATCGCGTTGGCTTGTGATATGCGCTTGGGTGCGCCGTCGGCCAAGACCGCCTTCCTGTTTACCCGGGTTGGCCTAGCCGGCGCTGACATGGGTGCCTGCGCGTTGCTGCCGCGGGTGATCGGTCAGGGAAGGGCCAGCGAGCTGCTTTTCACCGGTCGCGCGATGAACGCGCAGGAGGGGCTTGCCTGGGGATTTTTCAACGCGCTGCACGATAGCGCCGACTTGCTGGCGAAGGCGCAGGCACTGGCAGCAGAACTTGCATCCGGCCCAACCTTCGGCCACGCCATGACCAAGACCATGTTGCAGCAGGAATGGGCGATGACCATCGAGCAGGCCGTTGAAGCCGAGGCGCAGGCGCAGGCCATCTGCATGCAGACCAAGGATTTCAAGCGTGCATTTGACGCTTTTGCGGCCCGGCAGAAACCCGTTTTCATGGGGGACTAAGGCATGCAGGCACCCGTGGTCCATTTGTCGCTGCCGTTCTTTGATGACGCCCACCGGGAACTGGGAAGCCGGCTGTCGGATTGGATGGCAGGGCAAAGCGTCGATGAATCCGACGACCGGCTTGCCTGCAGGCGC